>JAILGI010000065.1 GCA_024696885.1 Bacilli bacterium | reverse complement strand
ATGACCGCACCCATTTCTTCGTAATCACTCATGCCATTTCCGAAGAATGAACATGCGATTTCGTCAACTTTTGAGCTGAAATAATCACTATATTTTGTGGATGGGTATTCTGTAGATAATGAGAGGTATTCATATGTTGTACCATCTTCAAGTTCTTCAGTTTCAACGACGAATTTACTTACGTCTACTGCTAAGCCCATATTGCAGAAATAGTTACTAAAGTTAGATAACGCACCTGGTAAGACGTTGATGTTTGTGCCATCGGCGTCATCAGCTTCGAAACCATATGTTTTACCATCGCCAGCGACTAATAAGCCACCGCAAATCCAATCATAATTTTCATCTTGTTCATCGTGGGAATCGATGAAGTAGTTCTTTGCGTGAACAGCTTTTTCACCTGTTAAGACCACATTGCCTTCTTCATCAATATCAGAATAGGCAAGAGCCCATTTACTGGCTTTTTTCACTTGTCTGAACAATTTGTCTAATTCATTTTTCAATTTAGCAATTGCGTTACCTGTGAAAACGCCACTTTGCTCGCCTGCTTTAATATCGAGTTGGAATTCACCCTCTTTAAGAATGGTAATCTTGTGACCTTCCACAGAAACAATATCTTTTGAATTTTCTCTAACTGTGACTGTGAAATCTGTTGGACCAGCGCCACCAAAGACTTTGATATATTCATCAAGGTCGATGACATCGCCCACAACAGCGTAACCAGTTAAGGAATTAATGGCAATTCTTTCGACTGGGTCATAGGATGGAACATCAGTACCGCCACAAGCGGTAAAGCCTAAACCGAGAGTTAATAAAGCAGCAAATGTTAACTTACTAATTTTCTTCATTTTTCTCTCCTCCTTCTTTGTAAATAAAAAACTTTAGAAAATATAAAGTTAGTAATAATTATATTTTCACAGTATTTCATAATCTAGTATTTTTTCACTTATTTTCACCTTAATTGCTCATAATAATACCCATATATTTATATAAATAAATATAGATATAAAGGCGAAAAGAATAATTCCTTATTATTCCATTATTTTTCCATAATTAGTATTTTTTTATCGCTCGCACCCATATATGCGCAAATAATTATTGATTTATATAAATCATAGTTTTATAATCGTAAATACTTTTATTTACTAGAAGGAGGAAAGTATATGAAAGAAAGAAAAACTAATATCATCATTCTTGGTCTTAGCTCTTTACTCATCCTCACAGCTTGTGGCGGTTCATCCGCTAAAAAAGGTGTCTACACATATAGAACCTATTTATCCACAAAACCAAAAACCTGGAACGTTCACACTTGGGAAACCAGTGATGAATCCTATGTCCCAGCCTTTACTGAAATAGGTTTATATGATTTAGCATTTAATGATACTAGAGATGGCTATAAAGTCATCCACGAAATGGCGGGAGATTTCCCAGTCGATGTAACAGCTGAAATCGATGATGAAGCTATCCTTGATAGATATGGCTATACCGGAAACATTGATGAAGGTTATGTTTGGGATATCGCATTAAATCCAAATGCTGTTTGGGAAAACGGTGAACCTATTACCGCGGATACCTATGTTGAATCCATGAAGAGACAACTCGATCCTAAAATGGTCAACTACCGCGCTGATAGTTACTACGCTTCCTCATTAGTCTTAGCGAATGCTGAAAGATACTTCAAACAAGGCCGTTCAACCATCGAACCTTTATACAACTACATTGATACAGACACAGGTGATTACAATAGAAGCGGCGTTGCGGAAAACGGTATCTTATACATCAACATTCACGCTGGTTCACCATACGCTGGTTCCATTTTCTCTGGAACCGATGGTTCTGAAGGCTTATATGTTGTCTTAAATAACAGAGGCACAACCGGTAGCAACAAACTCGAATTAGCCGCTCAAAGAATTAACGATGCTTGCCAATATTATTGTTGGAAATATGCTTCTCACGAAGGCGATTATGCTACTGACTGGGAAGAAATCACCGGTATCTCTAAATTATCTTCTGTCAAATCTGAAATGATGGACGTCAATATCAGCTTATTTGATTTCGACGATAAAGAAGTCTATGTTCGTTCTACAAAAGATGAATTTACCGAAGAAACCAAAGAAAGATATTCACAAGACAAATTAAAAGCAGACTTATACACAGTTGTCTCCGGTCTCGGTAGAGGCGGTTTCACCAGTGAAGAATGGTCATGGAAATTACCATTATTCGCCACTGTTTATAACGATTACAAAGAAGACTTCGCTAATGTTGGTATCGCCAAGGTTAACGATTACAAGATCAGATTATATTTATCCAAACCAATCGATGTTTTAAACCTCGAATTTGCTTTAACTGGTAACTGGATCGTTGATGTCGAATTATACGACAAACTCAAAAACGTCACCTCTACAGGTTATGTCACCACAAAATACGCAACCCCAGGTGGCGGTGTTAAAGGTTATCGTTCCTATGGTCCATACAAATTAACCGTCTTTGAATCCGGTAAACAAATCAAGATGACAAGAAACGACAAATGGTATGGTTACACCGATGGTGAACACGTTGGTCAATTCCAAACAACCGACATTTACACCAGAATCATTACCGACCATAACGTCGCTATGCAAGAATTTGAAGCCGGTAGATTAGACGATATCGACCTCAATAGAGCGGATATGAAGGTTTATGGTAACTCCACACGTAAGACATCTTCTTATGAATCTTACACACAAAAGATTTCCTTCAACTCCAATAGAAAGAAATTATTAGATCGTCAAAAGAAACTTACAGAAGCCGGTAATAAGACCGTCTTAAGTAATTTAAACTTCCGTAAAGGTCTATCCTTAGCGATGGATAGAAATAACTTTGCAAGTCAAGCCACCGCTGGTAGCAAAGCTTTCACAGGTTTATTAAATGACTTATACTTAACCGATGTTACAACCGGCGAAATGTACCGTAATACTGTTCAAGGCAAGAGTGTCTATGAACAAGTCTATGGTAAATTAGGTGGCGATCCATACGCCTCTGATTACGTGGAACAAGCACTTGCGGAATCCGCGAATGGCTATAACTTAGCGATGGCCACCAAATACATCGTTGATGGTTTAACTGAAGAAATGAATAGCACCGCTGATGGTCACATCAATAAGGATGACACCATTAGATTAGAATTCCGTGTCTACGATACTGAAAGTGAAACCACCATCGAAATGCTCAACTTCATTCGTGCTCAATTCAATAAAGTTATTGCTGAAGCCAACAAGAAGTTAGACGCTAACTTTGCTATCACCATCAACGCTCAAAAGGATGAAGACTTCTACAATTCCGCGAAATCCGGTAACTACGATATGATCTTCTCCACATGGGGTGGTGCGGCCACAAACCCAGTTGGTTTAATGGAAGTTTATTGTAAATATGACTTCGAATCCTGCTGCGAATACGGATTCAAAGGCTTACAAGATAACGTCAATTTATCCATTGATGCTAACGGCGATGGCGAAATCGCTGCTTCCGAAACTAAGTCCTTCCATAAATGGTGGACCGAAATCAACAATATGACTGAAAAACGCGAAGCTGCTGATTATGAAGAAAAACACAATTATAGACTCAACGTTTTAGCAGGATTAGAAGCTGGTGTTCTCAACCGCTTTGAAGCAGTTCCATTAGTGGCGAGAGCTACTACATCCCTCAACTCATTCAAAATTGAAAATGGTTCTAA
This sequence comes from Bacilli bacterium, assembly GCA_024696885.1. Classification (GTDB taxonomy): domain Bacteria; phylum Bacillota_I; class Bacilli_A; order RFN20; family CAG-826; genus CAJOLV01. The sequence continues at coordinate 9,985 of JAILGI010000065.1, read as the reverse complement.
AGTCTACATCAACCTCATGGGTTACGGTGGCATTAGATACTTAACTTACAACTTTGATGACTATGATTGGAATTCATTCGTTAAATCTAAAGATTATTCCGCTGATTTATACAAATAATTCCATCTAGATAGATTACAACATTTGAAAGTATGACGGCTCGTAACTGGGCCGTCATACATATGCTTTAAGGAGAAAAAATGCGCAACGTAAAGGAAACATTAAAATATATTTTGAAGCGTGTACTACTTATGGTGGTCACTTTTTTAGTTATTTTTGTCATTTCCTTTGCCCTTATTCGTGCATTACCTCTTAACTTCTCCGGAGGAAGTGGCACTGATGAAATGAAGTTCTACATGCAACAAGTCGCAATTGGACGTATGTATGAAAAGAACGGTAAATTCTATGAAAACCCCATTCCAGTCCAATTCTTTAACTTCCTCAAAAACTTATTCAATCCCTATACTTATACCGATCCAGAATCAGGAATTACACAAGTAGCCTCTCGTTGGGGTTATTCCTATAAGGTCGAAGCGGGTTTAACCGCTGATCAAGTCTTATTTAGACATTTAGCCCCCACTGTGGTTATTAATATCTATTCCTCCTTATTCTCCGTTCCATGTGGTATCGGTTTAGGTATCTTCATGGCTTTGAAGAAAAATAAATGGCAAGATAACGTTTTAAGCGTTGTTATCATGCTCTTTATTTCTGTTCCAAGCTTTGTTGATGCTTTCTTATTACAATATTTACTTGGTTATCATTGGGAAATCTTACCTCCATCCGTTGCTTCCTTAACGGAAAACGGTATTTTCTCCCCTGTGATGTTCCAATCCATGATATTACCAGTTCTTGCTATGTCACTTGGTTCCATCGCTGGTTACGCTCGTTATACCCGTGCGGAATTAACCGAAGTTTTAACTAGTGACTTCATGCTTTTAGCGAGAACCAAAGGTTTAAGACGTTCACAAGCTACAGTAAGACACGCCTTACGTAACTCCATGGTTCCTATCTTCCCAATGATCTTAGGTGAAGTTATTTCTGTCTTATCTGGTTCTGTTATTATTGAACAAATCTTCACCGTCAATGGTGTCGGTGGTATATATTTAGACTCCATTAATAGCCGTGACTTGGATGTTTTCCAATTCGTATCAATGTTTTACATCCTCATCGGTTTAGTGGGCTCCTTAGTGGTCGATATTTCCTATGGTATTGTCGATCCAAGAATTCGTATGGGAGGAGGTAAGGACAATGCCTAAGGAAAATAAAGTTCTTTATGACGCTAATAGTAAGATTCCTAGTGAAGAATTTACTTTAGTCCATGAATCCGCCTCTATTCACGATGCGAAATTCGAAACTAAACCAGTCGGTTGGTTAAAAGACTCCATGTCGAGATTTGCCAAGAATAAGATGTCGGTTATCGCCGCGGTTATTCTCGCTTTAATTGCCTTATTTGCGATTATCGTTCCTCTTGCATCTCCTAAGAGTAGAGTAAGCGGCAAAGACTTCCCAAGTGGCTTCCAAGACAGCAAATTTGCTGAGGTTTTACCACGCTTAAGTCACAATATGCCTTTCTGGAATGGCACCAAAGTGGTCACCATTGGTGAAAACGATTATCAATTACATCAATACGATGATTCTAATTATCAAAAATACACTTTAATCTCTAAACAAACTTTAGGTAACCCCGTTATCGGTTTTAGAACTGTTTATAAAGTGAGAGAAGATACCTACGCTGTTGGTGTTTCTTCCGGTATTAAAGTCAACAAAGCATACTATGACGAATTAGTGGCCTACGAAGCGAAAAAGGGCATTTCCATGTCCACTGATTTTGATAAGAACTTACATCGCTCTATCTTAAAACCACAAATCGATTATAAGAGCTATGTTGAAGGTGAACTTGTTACCTTATTAACCGCTGAAGGTGTATCCCCAGATTCCATCACATCTATCCAAGATAAGATGAAGAACTATTACCATAACGCAGAGAATGCTTATATCTATTACAAATTATTCCCTGCGAAAAGAGGCGAAGAATATGTCGATACATCCTTCGTTCCATACTTAAATAATGAAGGTAAGATTGAAGATATCTATGTGAGAGATACAGATAATAAACTAGTTTATTACACCTATGAAAACGGTGAATATTCCATCCGTGTTGATTACTATGATTACTTCACTTATCGTTATGGCTTTAAGAACAATTACTTATTAGGTTCTAATAACTTTGGTCAAGATATCTTATTAAGATTAGCTAAAGGCACTAGATTCTCCCTTTTATTAGGTATTGGTGTGTCTTTAATTAACTTTATCATCGGTTTAATTTGGGGCGCGGTAAGTGGCTATTATGGTGGTAAGGTTGACTTAATCATGGAACGTGTCACCGATATTATCGCTAATGTTCCTACGATTATTATCATGTCCATTGCCTCCATTCAATTAACGAACAATATGGCGGGTGCTGGAGCGGTTGTCCTCTCCTTCCTCATCGCCTTCGTATATAACGGGTGGGTAGGTGTTGCTAGTACGACACGTATGCAGTTTTATCGTTTCAAAGGTCAAGAATACGTTTTAGCGTCTCGTACATTAGGTGCGAAAGACCGTCGTTTGATCTTTAAACACATCTTACCTAACGCGGCAGGAACTCTTGTCACAGCCTCTGTTTTAATGATCCCAGGCATTATCTTCTCTGAGAGTAGTTTATCTTACTTAGGTATTGTCGATTTCACCAGCAGTGGCATTGACACCATTGGTGTTCTCTTAAAAGAAGGACAAAGTGTCATTAAATCCAGTCCACATGTCCTTATTTCACCAGTCATTTTCATCGCTATCTTAATGATTTGCTTTAACTTATTTGGCAATGGTTTAAGAGATGCTTTCAATACAACTTTAAGAGGAAGCGAGGATTAATAATAATGGAAGACAAATTATTAGAAGTTAAAAACCTACGCATTTCCTTTAAGACCAATACCGGCACAGTTAAAGCCGTTAGAGGCATTGACTTTACTTTGAAGAAAGGTAAAACCTTAGCCATCGTCGGTGAATCCGGTTCCGGTAAATCCGTTACCTCTAAAGCTATTTTAGGTATCTTAGCGAATAACTCCATCGTTGAAGATGGTGAGATTATTTATGATGGTAAAAACCTCTTATCCTTAAACGAAGAACAATTCTCCGAGATTAGAGGCGTGAAGATTTCCATGATCTTCCAAGATCCATTATCCGCGTTAAACCCAATCATGCACGTGGGTAAACAATTAACCGAGGCGATGTATCTCGAGCATAAAGCGGTGAAAAAACAAGCTAAGAAATATATCGATAAGATTGAAAAAATTCTTTCTAAAGAAGATGCTTTCTTAGCAAAAAATATCAAGGAAATTCGTATGTTATCTAGTGAAGACCTTGAATTAAAGGCCTATGTTAACGTCCGTAAAAATATCCTTGAAGCCTGTCAAAAAGATAACGCTATCTATTTAGATAATCTTAAAAAAGCAAAATCCCTCACGGATGATATTAAGAAGAATTATCTAAGTGACGTTAATTCATATAACCCAGAAGAATTAGTTAAAGCGGTCAATAACTTAAGAACCGCTCTTAAGAAGTGCCGCCATATCTTTACATTACGTTCGGATAACAACATCGACGTTTATCCACATATGATTAAACGTACAGTGAAAGCAATTAAGAGTAATGAGAAATACGCTGAACACTTAAATGCTATCTTAGCGGAGAACAATGTGGAAAGCGTATTTGATTTACCAGCGAAACAAAGATGCAAAGAAAGAGAAGTAGTAAAAACCAAAGAAGCATACTTCTCCGATATGAGCAAATTAACTGATCAATTAATCGCTCACTTATCCGATTTAAGCGCGAAATACGCGCATATTGACGATGAAACGATTGATGAATTACTCAATTTCTACATCGCTCAAATCGTTAACTATAAACATAAATTAACTAGACTCGATACCAAGAAACGCGCGATTGAATTAATGCGTGAAGTTGGTATTCCCGAACCTGAAAAGAGATTCAATCAATATCCATTTGAATTCTCCGGTGGTATGCGTCAAAGAATCGTTATCGCTATTGCATTAAGCGGTAATCCAGAAGTCTTAATCTGTGATGAACCAACAACCGCATTAGACGTCACCATTCAAGCGCAAATCCTCGAATTAATTAACCGTCTTAAAGAAGAGAAGAACTTATCCATCATCTTCATTACCCATGACTTAGGTGTCGTTGCCAATATGGCGGATGATATCGCCGTTATGTACGCTGGTAAGATTGTTGAATATGGTTCCGTCTACGATATCTTCTATGACCCAAGACATCCATATACATGGGCTCTATTAGGCTCTATGCCTGATTTAGAAACCAAAGGTAGATTAGACGCCATTCCAGGAACCCCACCAAATATGTTATTACCTCCTAGAGGTGATGCATTCGCCGCGAGAAATGCATATGCATTCTCCTTAGATTTTAAACAAGAAGCACCTTTCTTTAAGATTAGTGATACACATTACGCAAAAACATGGTTATGCCATGATGACGCTCCTGATGTAGAGGCTCCTCGTACCGTTGTAGCGAGAATTTATAATTCTTTAAAAAAGAATAATAAGAATAAGCCTACCTATGAATTAAAGAAGAACTCCATTCTCGAATATCAAAAAGGAGGTAAGAAATAATGAAACCAAAGATTGCCGATTATAAAAATGAACCAATCGATGAAGTAGTGACATTAAATCAACCTCAAAAAGCCTTTGATTACGATAATGGGGAAAAGATATTAGAAGTCAAACACCTCAAACAATACTTCCGTTTCGGAAGAGGCTACTTAAAAGCGGTACACGATGTCTCCTTTGATGTTTACAAAGGTGAAGTATTCGGTTTAGTGGGTGAATCAGGATGTGGTAAAACCACGACTGGTAGAAGCATCATTAAACTCTATCGTATTACCTCAGGTGATGTCATCTTCAAAGGTGTGAGAATCGCCGCGGGAACCCGTTGGAATGAAAAGGAAATTAAGTACACTAAGATTCGCTTAAATCAAGACTTAAAACTCTTAAAAGAACAAGAACAACAAGAGTTAACTAACGCAAATCCCAATTCAATTCAACAAATTAAAGACAAATACGCTGCTTTAAGAAAAGAAAAAATAGAACCTGCGGAAAAGATTATCAGCGAACAAAGAGAGGCCATCAAAAATGCCCATCACGACGATAGACATTGTAATGATGACATCGCAAAAGAAGCCGTGAAAGCGGTTAAAGAAAAATATAAACATCTCTTCGCTAACGGTAGACCTCTTTCTAATTCTGAAGAGTATCAAAACTACAAAAAGGAATTAAAAGAAGCCAAGCAACAAAGCATTACGCGTTCAATTCAAATGATCTTCCAGGATCCAATTGCTTCTTTAAATCCTCGTATGACAATTAGAAACATCATCGCGGAGGGATTAATCATCCGTGGTGTCAAAGATGATGAATTCATCGATAGAGAAGTCAAAAGAGTATTAGAGCTTGTCGGTTTATTACCCGAACACGCGAATAGATACCCACATGAATTCTCCGGTGGTCAACGTCAAAGAATTGGCATTGCCCGCGCGATTATCATGAATCCCGAACTCATCATCGCTGATGAACCTGTATCCGCCTTAGATGTCTCCATTCAAGCGCAGGTGATTAACTTACTTAATGACCTCCGCAATGAATTAGGATTAACCATCTTATTTATCGCCCATAACTTATCGGTCGTTAAATATTTCTGCGATAGAATCGCAGTTATGTATTATGGTGAATTAATGGAAGTGGCCACTAGTGATGAGCTATTCAAACATCCATTACACCCATATACCAAATCACTATTAAGTGCTGTTCCACATCCTGATCCAAACGTGGAACGCGGAAGAAAGAGAATTGTCTATCATCCTGAGAAGGATCATGACTACTCTAAACAAGGCCCATCACTACATGAAGTATCACCTGGTCACTTTGTGAGATGTAACGATGAAGAACTTACCCGTTACATGAACGAAATAAAGGACAAGGAATAATGAACGAAGTAGTGGGAAACCAAAAGAAAAGGAATTTTAAGGGATACCTCATTGGATTACTGATTTGTATAGTAATTACTGCTCTAATCACTGGGTTATCCATTCTTATTCAAGTTCTCGCGGGCCGTAATTACCAAGATAATACCCTTCTTATTTGGATTAATGCCTTATGCACTGGGGGAGCATTAATGATGATGTTCTACATCCTCGTTAAATTAAGCGATGAAGGTGCTTATGACTTATTAGGGTATTCCATCAAATTAGTGTGGTATAACACATTTAGAAGAGAGATTAGAAAAACGCATCTCGCCCCTAACTTCCACACTTACCGAGAGGAAAAAAGAAGAAAGAAAAGGGAAGTGAATATGTCATTCATCTTCTTCCCTGGATTACTCTTTCTCATCATTGGATTAATCTTATTAATTCCGTTTTATCAAAATATGTAAAGGAGAAAAACTTTATGAAATTCAAACATTTAACTATTATCGGTGCATTAATGGCGATGAGCTTAACCGCTTGTGGTGGTTCTTCCGCTGGTGGTAACACCAAATACGTGAAATCCATTACCATTGCCGCCAGTGCGGATAGCAAAACCGAAGAAGGCTTTGACATGGTGTTAGAAGTCACTCAAACCGGCACTATTGACTATAGCTATACACCTGCTGACGCCACTGCGACATTCACATGGAAGTCCAGTAATAACGATGTTGCTACTGTTAGTAACTCTGCGACAAAAGGTAAAGCCAATGTCAATCCTAAAGCCGCTGGAGAAATCGAAGTCTATGTTACCGCTGAAGGTAAAGACAAAGCAGAAATCAAATCTAATACCTTAAAGATTAAGATTAACGCTAACGTTAAAACTAACGAAGACTTCGATAAAGCAAAGACCACATACATCGATAGCAAAGGTCAAGAACAACCTTTGAATATGCAAACCATCTTCACCAATCAAAACGCACCACACTTAGATCCATTAACTGAACAACACGTCTTAGTGGTTCCATTTGGTTTCACCGATTCCGACTTAGCGGAAAACGTCCAAACACAAGCCAATATCGAACGTATTAAAACCGCTTTCTTTGGTACACCAGAAGAAATCCAAGAACACAATGGTTGGGTTTCTATGTCTCAATTCTATAAAACCACAAGTTATGGTAAATCCGAATTTAACGGTGATGTTTTACCAACATGGTGTGTTTATAACGGCACTTCCCAAGCCTTCTACAACAAATATAAGAGTGGTAATGGCTTAGGCATTAACGCTGCCGAATACGCTCGTAACTGGTATAACACACAATATGCCTTAGAAAACCATGGTGCTTTAGGCGCTGATGCTAAACCATTCACCTATTACGATTGCAATAACGATGGTTTCTTAGATTTAATTTGGATTGTTTATTCTCGTCCAACTGGTACAACCGAAGACTGGTGGGCCTATGTTACATATACCGGAAATACCTCTAATAAGACAAATCCAACCGTGAAAACACTAGGTTTTGCCTCTGTTGACTGGTTAGATAGCGCTTTCAATGGTTATGATCCACACACCTTCATCCATGAAACTGGTCATACCTATGGTTTAGATGACTATTACGATTACACCAACTCTTGGAAACCAATGGGTGGTGTTGACTTCATGGATCAAAACTTAGGTGATCACTGTATGTTCTCTAAGTTCACCTTAGGTTGGACATCTCCATGGGTCGTTGATGACTCTGCAATTATCACATTAAGACCAGGCACCACAACTGGTGACTGCTTCATCATCCCATCCCCAGGATACAATGGTACCGCCTTTGATGAATACATCATGGTGGAACTCATGGCTCCTGTCGGTTTAGCGGAACAAGACTATAAGAATGGTTATTTATCCACTGATGGTTTCTCTGAACCAGGACTTAGAATTACCCACGTTGATGCTCGTGTTTATAAAGGAAATCATGATTCCTATTGTGTGGATAATCCTCAAGAAGGTATCGACTTCCGTGTCTGTAACACTAAAGGTGGCAGAATCGGTGTCAAAGCGGATAGTGACTTTGTCTACATTCAAAATGGTGATAAACAAACTAAATCCTACTACACATTAACCAGTTTGTTTGAATCCACAATTAATGAAGAAAACTGTATGACAAGCGCGCATTACAATGCTTCTAACTCTTCATTATTCAGAAAAGGTCACCGTTTCAACTTATCCAGCAAGAACGGTTGGGCCAAAGCATTCATGCCTTCACAAACCAACTTATGGAATAAATCTAAAACCATTACTGGTTGGATTGGCGATGAACAACAATATGAAATTGATGAAACATGCACATTCAATTATTCATTAAGTGTTACTAATATCACCACCGATCCAGAATATGGATATATCGCTAAGGTGAAAGTAACCGCGAACGCATATTAAAAAGTTTACAAAATTGGGCAGTAAATTTACTGCCTTTTTTGTGCAAATATATTGAATATACACATAGTGTGTGTTAAATTATAAGTGCTTTTTTATGAAGCTTATTGGAGGTAAATAAAATGGCATCAAAAGCAGGAAAAGGTTATTTAAACGCTGGTTTAGGTCAATTAGTTAACTTAATCTTAGCTATCATTCCATTCACAAGCTGGTTATTAGGTGGAGTTACTCGTATCATGAGAGGTCATCTCATTGCTGGTATCTTACAATTAATCCCACCAATTACCCTTGTTTTCTGGATTTTAGACATCATCGGTGTTGCCAGCAATGGTGACCTCACATTCTACGCCTAATAGCTAGATAACCAATTGATAAGAACCATCTGAAATATGATGGTTTTCTTTTTCTTCAATATTTCTTTTCAAATAAAGAATATTGTTTTATTATAATAAGCACTTCTCTAGGAGGAGCAAATTATGGAAGAAAGAAATAGAAGAGATTACGATCAAAATAACTTCAATAGTTCTGGTGAAGGATTTTCCAATAACAACAATAATCAACCTAATCGTAGTAGTGGTCCAAATTATACATTTAATAAAAACGGACATGGTTTTTTAAATATGAACTTCGACTACGTGGTTAATCTCATCCTCGCTATCTTCCCATTAACTTCCTATCTCTTAGGGGGCATTACTAGAATTATGAGAGGACATGTCATCGCCGGAATTGTCGAATTATTCCTCCAATTCCTTTTCCCATTATTCTGGATTTTTGATATCATCACCGTTGCCACAACTGGTGATATTACTTTCTGTGCATAATTGCTACAAATAATATATGGCAAGAAACGAACAAGTCAGCGTCGAAGATGTCGATAGACACTATTCGAAGGCTCATGAAAGAAAATACACACCAGCGCCTAGACCTACCACGACTAATACTGGTCATACAAGTGGTCCAACCCATTCAACCAGTTCATCAAGTTCTAATATAGATGTCGATGGTAAGCAAGCTTTACGCGCGATTGCGTTAGTCTTCATGATTATTAGCTGTATTGGCTTTGTTTGGATGGTGGTTCCCGCTTTCTGGATGATTCCGATGACCCTATATTATGGTTCATGTGTGAAAAAGAAATATGAAGTTGGCTTTGGCTTTAAAATAGCCACCCTCTTCTTAGTTAATCCCATCTCCGGCATATTAATGCTTATCGGTGGTTAATTATTATTTATAAAAAAGAGAGGCAAATGCCTCTTTTTCTTACTTTATTTCCTCTAGAGATGGTAAAGAGGCAATCGCCCCTTTTCTCGTCACTGTAATCGAGGATACCTTAGAGGCAAATTCCATCGCCTCTTTTACATTCTTTCCTTCACTTAACGCAGTTACAAAAGCGCCTAAGTAGGAATCTCCCGCTGCGGTGGTGTCAACCGCATCTACCTTATGTGGCTCAACTTTAATAACCTCATCTTTATTCACTAATAAGGAACCTTTATCGCCTAGTGTAACAATGACATTCTTAATACCTTGATTAACCATATAT
>JAILGI010000048.1 GCA_024696885.1 Bacilli bacterium | reverse complement strand
TCTTCAATCTCATCGTTGTCATCTGGTAAGTGTTTGACTATTTCATTTAATAAATCACCAATACCGATACCATGGGCGCCAGAAACAACATATGGTTCTCCTAAACCTAATGCATAAAATTCTTGAGCATCTGCAGCATGAGAACCTTCATCGATTTTATTAACTGCTAATATAACTGGCTTATCTACTTTATAAAGTAGCTTAGCAACCATTCTGTCATCAGATGTAATACCAACCTTGCCATCAACCACAAAAATAATGACATCCGCTTCTTCAACAGCAATTGATACTTGAGCGCGGATTTGTTCTTGGAAAGGAGTATTTGCAATTTCGATACCGCCAGTATCAATAAGAGAAAATTTATGACCTAACCATGAGCATGGTGCGTATAATCTATCGCGAGTGATACCAGCTGCATCATCTACAATAGCGTGTCTTTCACCAACAAAACGATTAAAAATCGTTGATTTACCAACGTTAGGTGATCCAACAATAGCAACGGTGCCTTTAGGCATTCACTTTCTCCTTCATTTTTTGTTCGATGATTTTTAAAACTTCGTTTACGACTTCATCAACATTCATAAAGGAAGTATCTAATAAGACAGAATCCGCGGCGGGTTTTAAAGGTGCGAAATCACGATGGGAATCGATATAGTCTCTTCTTCTCACGTCTTCTTCGATTTCCTCTAATGTGCAGGGGATTCCTTTAGAAATGTTTTCATCATATCTTCTAATAGCGCGTGTTTCGACACTGGCGATTTGGAAGATTTTAACTTCGGCATTAGGAAGAACATATGTACCAATATCTCTTCCATCCATGATAACGGAAGAGGTTTCCGCCATCGCGCGTTGGAGTTCCACTAACGCTAAACGGATATCTTTATAGGAAGCAATATATGAAACATTTTGTGATACGCGTGGTAAACGGATTTCTTTAGAAACATCTTGGCCATTGCATAAAACAATGTGTCCTGGTTTTAATTCGATTTTGACTTCTGGAATGACGGCGACACAAGCTTTTTCATCTTGGCAATCTAAGCCTTTTTCTAAGCAATACCATGTGAAAGCGCGATACATAGCACCTGTATCGATGTAAGTGAAATTTAAAATTTCAGCGACTCTTTTAGCGACGGTTGATTTACCTGCAGCGGCAGGTCCATCAATAGCAACAGCAATCTTTTTCATACATTATTTCCTCCATGCGAATATGCCTAAAACCACTAATCCAGCAATAATTAATATTGCTAAACCGATTTTAAGTAATAGTTTTAAGACATATTTTCTTTTAATAAAAGCCACTTTCTTATCCTCTTTTTCCACAGCGGATAAAACCTCACCGATGGGAAGAGTGGATGTTGTGGCTCTATCATCTTTTTTGTTTTCGGGGGTTTCTAAAACAATCGAACCCTCTTTGATAAAGGATTGGCGATATTCCTGAAATCGGTTTACTCTCGTGTCATCCATATCAAAATTTATTTTAATAAATTATTCTCTTTTTTAATAGAAAAAAGTTACTTTTCTTTTCTTATTGAAAAAAACATATAGAGGAATATATAATTTTTCTATACAAATAGGAGGAATTATCGATGGAAAAGAAGAAAATTAGTATCGATAAATCTGCTTGCATCGGTTGTGGATGTTGCGCAGGCACATATCCAGAAGACATTGCGATTGGTGCTGATGGCTTAGCAGAAAGCGTCACCGGCGTCGCAGAAGAAGATGTGGCAAGTGTCTGCCCTGTTGGTGCAATTTCCGTAGAGGAATAAAAATACAAAAAAGCTAGGCGCGATGCCTAGTTTTTTTATGCCACTTGTTTATCAATAAAAGCGTGCAATCTCTTATAAAGTAACAAAGTTAACCCGATTACAACGACGTTTTTAAATGCATTAAATGGTAAGGCCACGATGAAGAAGAATGGCCAATCGAGTGATTTGATTGCTGGGTTGACAGCTTGGCACATGGAAAGAATCATGTGTTCATTCCAGCCCATCACAAATATATAGAATTTGATCATTACAAAAGTAGTCAAGAACGAAGCCACGGCGAGTTGGATAAAGAAGGAAATACTCATTCCTAAGACCGCTCCCTTAAGGCTTCTATTTTTTCTATAGATAATAGAGGCCGGTAAGATAAAGGCTAAAGAGTATATTAAATCCGCTAATTCGCCAACTCCATGAGTGCCACCACTAAAGCTAAGTGGTAATTTTGCTATGGTTTTCACTAATAAGATGAAAATGGCAGATAAAGGACCGTAAGCAAAACCCGCAATAAAAGCGGGAACTTCATCAATATGGACTTTTAAAAAGGATGGGAAAAAGGGTAAAGCAATGTTGAAATAAGGAACCAAATATAAAACGATGCTGATAGCCGCGAATAAAGCGGTTCGCGTGATAAATTTGGTAGTAAACATATGCATTTTGCGGTTCTTTTTCAAAAACGCCAAAACAAAAATAACGATAATACCAGTGACAGCGATAATTAAAGTTGTTCCTCTATCCATAAAAAATGCCCCTACTCAGGGCGCAAAATTAAGTATTACTTCTCTCATCCAGACTTTACTGTCGCCACTTGAATTTCACAAGTTCATACTTCCACCGAAGCTCGCGGGGTTTACCGCCGGTCACGATTTACGTTGCCCTGAAGTATCTATATTATATATAGACTTATTGATAAATAAAACTTTTTTAATAATTTTTCAAAAAAGTGAAAAAATAACACAAAAATACACGATATGTTTATAGGAGGCTATTTATGGATAACCCATATATAGTGGAGGCAACCTCCCGGTTTAATGACCTGGAAAAGATCATTAATTCGCTTAATAAAGTGGATTATTATAATTGCGCTTTTATTAACTATTACCTTCGGGTTTAGTTGCTAAAAAAAGGGCTCATCGACACTGACCGCATCGATGACCCACCAAGCAATTATAATATATCGCGGTCGTTAAGGGGTGTCAACAAAACACTTCGGGGTTTGCCTTCGACCCTCTGACTTTTATCTTTCTTCGTGATCGATAACTTCTTTCGCTAAAGAAAAATAGGCGAGAGCGCCACTACTGCTAGGTTTATAAATGGTAACTGGTAATCCTTTGGAATTGCTTTCTGGAATAGATACATTCCTTGGTATTTGGGTTAAGAATGTATTTTCTTTGAATAATCCTCTCACTTGCGAAGCAATTTCGGTTCCTAAGCTTGTCTTGGCGTCATACATTGTCATCAAGAAACCTTCAATTCCGAGATTAGGATTTGTGGTGGTTTGGACATTAGCAACAGTTGCTAAAATGGAACTTATGGCGTCCATAGCGAAGTATTCACATTGAACAGGAATTAATATTGTATTCGCTGCATTTAAGGCATTTAAAGTCAATATACCCAAACTTGGTGGGCAATCGATAATGATGTAATCGTATTTGTCTCTAATTGGTTCTAAGACATTTCTTAAGATTAAATACGGTTCCTTAAAAGAAGCAAATGTGACGTCCATAGACGCTAAAAGGAGCTTAGAAGATAGTAATTCTAGTTTCTTTAAAGGTGTTTTTCTAATCGCGGATTTAACATCAATCGTTCCTAGCATGACTTCAAAGATGGATTTGCTAATTAAAGTGACATCCACGCCTAAACCACGTGAAGAATTACCTTGTGGATCAATATCAATTAAAAGGACGTGTCTTCCAAAATGGGCTAAAGACGCGGACAAATTAATCGCGGTGGTTGTTTTACCAACACCACCTTTGTGGTTGGCGATAGCAATAATTCTTCCCATATAAAATATTATAAAGGTAATTTTTTAATTGTTTGATAGTCACGTGGATATTTGTTAATAGTTACACTATCTTTTTTAATATAAATTAAGGTTCTTTTTTCATTTGATTCATTTAAAGAATCATTGATGCTTTTTTCAACGTGACAGTTTAATTTCTTAAAAGCTTTTTGCGCCTCTGCGATTTCTTCTTCGCCATTAGGTCCCTTCATAGCGATAAATGTGCCATTTACTTTTAGTAAAGGAACGATGAGTTCAAGAAGGATATTTAAAGGAGCGACAGCGCGCGCAAAAGCGTAATCGTATTCTTCACGATGGTTTTTCGCATAGTCTTCCGCTCTGGCACAAACACCTTTATAGGAAAGACCATTTTCTTTCGCGTATTCGTTTAATAAATTGATCTTTTTATTCGTGGAATCGAGTAATGTGATATCCATTTTTGGGTTAAGTAAATATAAGATAACCCCTGGAAATCCCGCTCCTGTTCCAATATCTATTACTTTTTTGTTAGTTAGATCTAATTGTTGCATTCCGATCGCGCTATCAAGAATCATCTTTTCATAGAATGCATCTTCATCTTTAATCGCGGTGAGATTAAATTTCTCATTCCAAGACAAAATATGATGCATATATTTCTCTAATTGATTAATAGTGTCTTCATTTAGAGGAATGTTTCTTTTTTCTAATTCCACTTTTAAGGATTGCTTATTCATGTTGATAGCTCTTTCTCACATTCAAAATCAAAATAGCGACATCGCTTGGATTAACACCAGATATACGAGATGCTTGTCCAATGGTTAATGGACGAACTTTATCTAATTTTTGTCTGGCTTCTAAAGCTAAACCATCCATATTGAGGAAATCCATATTTGCCGGTATTTTCATTTCTTCAATCTTTTTCATATTCTCTGCTTCATGGATTTGTTTAGTGATATAACCCTCGTATTTAGCAATGATTTCAATCTCTTCAATTGTGGGATTATCATATGTTTTCCCACTTATTTCGGGGATAAATTGCTTAATAAAGGAGAATCTAACATTTGGTCTTTTAAGTAATTCAAAGGCTTGTATTCCACCTTTTAATTCATTGAATCCTAAACCGGTTAGATATTCTTCGATTTCTTTTTTCTTTCCTAAATAATTATTCTTTAATGCTTCAATAGTTTCTTGGATTAAAGCTTTTTTAATTAAGAAGCGTTCATATCTATCTTCATCAATTAAACCAATTTGATGACCAATTTCCGTCAATCTTAAATCGGCATTATCATGTCTTAATAAAAGTCTAAATTCCGCGCGAGAGGACATTAAACGATATGGTTCCTCAGTTCCTTTTGTCACTAAATCGTCAATCATAACACCAATATAAGATTGATCTCTTCTTAAAATGAGAGGTTCTTTTCCTTCAATTTTTAAAGCGGCATTAATACCGGCGATTAAACCTAATCCCGCGGCTTCTTCATATCCAGAGGTACCGCATATTTGACCACCTATATATAAACCTGGCCATTTTTTGATTTCTAATGTTGGTCCATATTCTTCGCATCTAATCGTGTCATATTCAATCGCGTATGCGTATTTTAAAAATTCCGCTTTTTCAAAGCCTGGAAGAGAATGGACCATTTCTTCTTGAACTTCAATTGGCATGGAAGTGGAAAAACCTTGTAAATAAATGGAATCAGTGTTGCGTGATTCTGGTTCTAAGAATAGTTGATGTCTTTCTTTATCCGCGAAATTGACGATCTTACTTTCAATAGAGGGGCAATAACGTGGACCCACTCCGACAACTAAACCATTATTAACCGCAGCTTCACTTAAGTGAGCGCGGATAATATTGTGTGTATTCTTATTGGTATACACTAACCAACACAATTCTTGTTTTTCTAAAGGAATAAACTCTTTTGTTTCATAGGAAAAAGCGAGTTCACCTTCTGTTCCTGGTTGTGGGCTAGCTTTAGAAAAGTCTATGGAATCGCGCTTAATTCTAGGTGGAGTACCGGTTTTTAAGCGGTATGTTTCGATACCCATGCTTCTTAAATATGGAGATAATCCATGTGATGGTTGTTCCCCATCTGGACCTTCTTCTTTGACAACTTGACCGCGGAAAATTTTGCTCTCCATATAGGTGCCTGTGGTCAAAATAACGGCCTTAGACATATATTTATCGTCTTTTTTGGTGACTACACCGAAGACTTTTTTATCATCGTGAAGTAAAGAAACCACCATATCTTCAACGATGGTTAAATGTTTGGTGTTTTCCGCGACAGAACGAATATAGGCTGGATAACCCAATTTATCTTGTTGGGCTCTTAAGCATTGGACACCAGGACCTTTTCCGGTATTGAGCATTTTCATTTGGAGATATTGATGGTCCGCAAATTTACCTTGCATACCACCTAAGGCATCTATTTCTCTCACCACTATGCCTTTTGCGGATCCACCGATAGATGGATTACATGGCATATTGCCCATTAATTTCTTGTTTAAAGTAATGAGTAATGTTTCATGTCCCATGTGGGCACAAGCAAAAGCGGCTTCTAAGCCGGCATGACCTGCACCAACAACAATGACATCAAACTCTTGCATTAACCGACGCTACCTTCCATGTCCATTTTAATTAATTGATTTAATTCTACAGCGTATTCCATAGGTAATTCGCGTGAGAAGGGTTCAATAAAGCCCATAATAATCATCTGAGTAGCGTCTTTTTCAGAGATACCTCTACTCATTAAATAGAAGAGTTGCTCTTCACTAATCTTACTAACGGTAGCTTCGTGTTCAATATAAGAAGTATTGTTATGTACTTCATTAGTAGGAATAGTGTCACTCTTAGATATATTATCTAAAATTAACGTATCACATTCAACGTGACTACGGCAATTTTTCGCATCTTTTTTATGTCTAACCGTGCCGCGATAATTAGCGACACCACCATTTTTAACGATGGATTTAGAAATGATTGTGGAAGTGGTATTACTCGCTTCATGAATCATTCTTGCACCAGCATCTTGATATTGGTTTTTACCCGCGACAGCGATAGAAATACAGGTTCCTTTTGCTCCTTCGCCTTTTAAAATGCAGGCTGGGTATTTCATATTTGTTTGTGAACCAACGTTACCATCGATCCATTCCATTGATGCGTTTTCATAGCAAACCGCACGTTTTGTTACTAAGTTAACAATATTGGTGGACCAGTTTTGTACGGTGGAATAACGACATCTACCACCTTTTAAAACGATAATTTCCACGACTGCAGCGTGAAGTGATTCTTTACTATATGTAGGAGCAGTACATCCTTCCACATAGTGGACATCCGCGCCTTCATCGACAATAATGAGTGTTCTTTCAAATTGACCAGACTTTTCATTATTAATACGGAAATAGCTTTGCAATGGTTTATCTAAATGCACACCTTTAGGTACATAGATGAAACTACCACCAGACCAAACCGCTCCATTAAGCGCGGAGAATTTGTTATCAGCGATAGGGACAACTGTACCAAAATATTGTTTGAATAAATCAGGATAGAGTTTTAAGGCCATATCTGTGGATAAGAAAATGACACCTTTTTCCTCTATTTCTTTGAGCATATTGTGATAAACAACTTCTGATTCGTATTGAGTGGAAACACCCGCTAAATATTTTTGTTCCGCTTCTGGGATACCTAATTTATTGAAGGTATTTTTAATAGTTTCTGGAACTTCATCCCAGTTTTGGGATTCTTTAGAGGCGGTTCTTGTGAAATAAGTGAAAGAATCATAGTCCAAGAAAGATAAATCAGGACCGAATTTAGGTAAAGGCATAGCCTTAAAAGACTTGAGGGCCTTTAATCTAAACTCAAGCATCCATTCTGGTTCGTTTTTTAAGCGAGAGATTTCTCTAACTGTTTCTTCAGTTAATCCTTTAGAAGTTTTAACAATAGAGACATCTTCGTCTTTAAAACCATATTTATAATCTTCTTGGAACTTAATATCTTCTTTACTCATTTTATTTGTCCTTTAAGATATTATCCGCGGCGTTCCAACCTATGGTTGCACATCTAATTCTCGCCGCTTGTTTGGAAGTATTAATGAAGGCGATTGCTTCATCAATTACGTCCGCGTCAAATGGTTCTTCGTGAATCATGTGATTGTATTGTTCAATGGCAAATTTAGCTTCATCAGTGGTTTTTCCAATTACCACTTCACACATGATATCTGTGGAGGCAGTGGAAATTGTACACGCCACGCCATCAAAACAAGCATCAACGACTTTACCATTTTCCACTTTTAAATAGATATTTAAATCATCAATGCAGTTATCGGAATGCATATGCCATTTTTCATATCCTTCTTCACTTGGAACATGTTTATGTAATGGTGAAGAATAATGATCCATGATAATGGAACGCATCATTTCATTAGTTAAAGTAGGCATCGAGAATGTCACCTCCATCAAGAAGACAATCAACTAAATAATCAATTTCTTCTTTTGTTGTATAGAAATAAAAGGAAGCACGACAAGTAGCGTTCACTTTTAAAAAGTCAGGTAATAATTTATCGCAGTGTAATCCAGAACGGACCGCAATGCCTTTATAATTGAGATATGTCGCTTCATCTTGAGGGAATCTACCAGGCACATTGAAGGTTAAAATTCCACTATCGGCAGTTTTGTTATAAATGACAATGTTACTGCCCTCTAATTTCTTAATGACATATTCGTGTAATTCTAATTCGTATTGTTCAATATTATCCATGCCAATGGACTCTAAGAATTCGATTGCGGCTTTTAAACCAAAGATACCGGCAACGTTTAATGTACCAGCTTCAAATTTACTTGGAGCGTCAAATGGAATCATATTGTTGGGTTTAAAGAAAGTTTCATTCATTCCACCACCCACAAAGACAGGATCAATGTTGTTTAATAACTCTTCTTTTGCAATTAAACAGCCAATACCGGTAGGGCCACACATCTTATGTCCAGAGAATGTTAAAACATCAATATCCCATTTCTTGAAATCAGTTTTAAAATGAGGAACGGATTGAGCACCATCAACGACGAAAATAGCGCCAAAAGAGTGGCAAATCGCCGCGATTTTCTCAACATCTATGCGGTATCCCATCACATTTCCGACATGGGCTAAAGATACCACTTTGGTGTTTTTATTGACGACTTTTTGAATATTATCAACTGTAATTCTTCCTTCTTCATTTAAAGGAACATAAACGATTTTAGCGCCTGTCATTTTTGAGACTTGGAACCAAGGCAATAAGTTAGAAGCGTGTTCGCTTTCTGATAAGACAATTTCATCGTTTTCTTTGAGATTTTTTAAGCCATATGCATAGGCGAATATATTTAAAGAAGATGTATCACCATTTGTGAAAACAACTTCGTTTTCTTTAGAGTTAACAAAGCGAGCGACAGCTTGACGAGTTTCGCGAACTGTCTTATCGACAACATAGGCTAAATCATAGTCTCCACGATGCGAATTTGAAGTCGCATTTGTATAGTAATTTGTAATCGCGTCAATCACGCATTGTGGTTTAAAAGTTGTAGATGCACTATCGAGGAAAACAAGGGGTTTACCTTGCATCTTTTGCTTAAACATTGGGAATTGGGAACGTATTTCTTTTACATCAAACATTTTTACATTCTCCTTTCAATCAAAGACATAATTTCTTCTTTGATTTCTTCTTCCATGAAGCCATTCAAAATTGGTTTTAAATATCCTAAAGTAATTAATTCTTTGGCAGCACTTTCGCTTAATCCACGACTAGTTAGATAGAATAAATGTTCATCATTAATCTTACCCACGACTGCCGCGTGGCTAGCTTCCACATCATTTTCATCGATTTTTAATATTGGTTTAGCAATACCGATGGACTTTTCATCAAACACCATGATCTTAGCGTTTTGATGAGTTTTAGAAGAACTGGCTCCGTTAATGACATGAGAGATACCGGAGAAAACGAGTTTTCCATCATCTTTGCAGACACCATAATTGTCCATTTTTGCGAAAGTGGAATTGGCTAAATGTTTAACGGAAATATCGAATTGTTTTTGATCATTGTCCGCGGTTAAAGACGCTAAATGCCAATTCAAGGAAGAGTCTCTTCCTAATAATTGACCATTAAAAATGTATGTTTCTTTTCCAAAGGAAAAATCCGCAAAATAGACTTCCACTTTAGCGTTTTCACTCACGTTGATATTGAGTTTTCCACCATCGATATTTTCTTTAACTAATAATGATAAGAATAATGAGGCATTTTCTTTAACATTAATGGTTAATTCTTGATGTGGTTTGGTGATTAATAAATTAATAGAACTATTAGAGGGAATATCCACTTCTTTTAAAGAAGAATCAATAGCAAAATAATTGACGTCATTAGTCAATAATTCCTTTAAATTGTTTTCCTTTAAAATAGTTCTTTTCATTTTATTTAATAATTTCTTTAACTGCGCATGTACCAATAGAAACAGTGTTCATATTAGCTTCTTCTTTAGCAATTTCAATACCTAATTCCGTTTTGATGAATTCATATCCTTCTTGGTCGATTCTCTTAATCGTGGATGGATCACCATCGATGACGACCTTGCCATTAATCATGACAATCGCGCGACTTGGATGGATTAAATCATAAAGTCTCGCATAATGCGAGATGACAAAGAATCCCATGCCTTTTTCTTGTTCTTGTTTAATGACATCAGCGACAATTTGAATCGCATCGACATCTAAGCCAGAATCGATTTCATCGAGCATAGCGATATGAGGATTTAACATGACCATTTGTAAGATTTCATTTCTCTTCTTTTCACCACCTGAGAATCCTTCGTTTAAGGAACGGGTAGCTAAGTCAAATGGCATCTTCACATCCTTAGTAGCTTTGTCTAATAATTTGTAGAAATTGTAGGTTGAAATTGGTTTTTCATTTCTGGCGTTTACCGCCGCTCTTAAAAAGTCAGAATTAATCACTCCTGGAACTTCAGAAGGATTTTGCATGGCTAAAAATAATCCCATTTTAGCGCGTTCATCTGTGGTTTTAGATAAAATATCTACTCCATCATATGTAACGCTTCCTTGGGTGACTTTGTATTTGGGATGACCCATAATAACGTTTAATAAAGTTGATTTACCGTGACCGTTTGGGCCAAGTAAAGCAATTGTTTCGCCTTCGTTGACAGTGAGGTTAACACCTTTGAGGATTTCCTTGCCTTCAACTTCAGCGTGTAAATCTTTGATAATAAGAGTTGCCATAACATCCTCCTTTTTTAGAGCCTGTTTCATTCTACCTATCTTATAAATAATTAGCAATTAAAGTGATAAAGTTTCGCATTTTTCCTAATTCCTCTTTTCCCTATTTAATAAAAATAGGTAAATTTTCTTGCATTATATTTCCATAATATTTAGAATATTACCGCTGTTATTCAGAAAAAGGAGAATAAAAAAATGAAGAAAAGTAAACTAACCTTAGGCTTAGTTACCGGCTTCGTTGCATCACTTGCGTTGTCAGGTTGTAGTTCCATCAGCAAGAAAGATAACAGCCTCTTAACCTATAAAGGTTATGACGGAACTGTTTACGAAATTGCAACTGACAAAATGTATGACGAATACAAAAAAGACAGCAAAGTGATTTCAAACTTCTATGACAGAATCTTAGAAGTCTTAGTGCGTGATGCATTTAAGGGCGGATACGCAAACGCCTCTAAAACATACGAGACTATAGTGACAGAAGCCGAAAGTAATGTTAAAGCTCAGAAAGATACTGCTTCTAAAAACGCAAAGAGTAATAACACTTCCTATAACACAGAATGGGAAAAGATTTTAGAAAGCAATGGTGTCGAATCCACAAAAGAGCTCAAAGAAAAATTTATTTACGATCTTGAAAAGGAAGTCTTAGAAGATGACCTTTACAAATCATTATCTAAAGATGGCGGTTTAAAATCCGAATGGATTCAAGGAGCCCTTCCTTATAACGTCCGTCACATCTTAGCCAAAGTTGAAAGCGGTGAAACCGAATACACAAGAGGCACCATTTCTTCCGCTCAAGCTGCGCTTATTTCCAATATTGGTAAAGCCCTTAAATTAGGCAACGATACCTTTGGTAGAGTCGCAGAAAGATTAAGTGAAGATGGTTCTGCTTCCACATGGGGCGACTTAGGTCAATTAGTTACTACAAAAGCAAGTACTGATGGTTCCTTCTCCATGGTTGCTGAATTCCAATTAGCCGTTTACATCTATGACGCTATTTTCAACGCTGCTAACCACACCGCTACAGGCGATGCTGACAAAATCGATGCTTTAGTTACACCTGAAGCTAAGACCGCTTTTAATAAATTATTAAAAGTTCCTTACGAAGTCTTCGATTTATTAGCAACCAAGTCCAATGGTGGTCTCGGTGATGTTGAAAAGAGAGATGATGGAACAGTCGTCGGTGGCGAAAATGTCCAAAGCGATCAAAGCGCTGTTTATCCAAGAAATATTCTTTGGAATAAATACTTAAATCACCACGATCCATTCTTAATCACCAATACAAAAGTTGGTTC
>JAILGI010000016.1 GCA_024696885.1 Bacilli bacterium | reverse complement strand
TTCATTTTATTGGAAATTACTTTTGATAGGTGATGAGAAAATCAACCGCGAATGTGCCTAACTCTCTGGAACTACCCTTTCCCTTCAATGTAGTTAACAAGCCATGTTCATCGAAGACAGCTTCGTATGCTTTATCCGAATCGCTGGATTTATAGGATATTTTATAAGTATTGTCTTTTGTGCTGTTGGCAAACCTAAAGGTTTCATTATGTCATTTAAATAATTCCATCAGATTATGTATTCTCATGTATTGGTCTGAATCTGGATATTCATCGTTTCGATCGATAATTACCGCATCTACGCCTGCGGCAATCGCACTGAGTGCATCATTCATCGCATCACCTACATACACAACATCTGTAAGCGCGCCCTTATATTTTCCAATCTCTAAAGCTTTGAGTATTGGATCAGGATGTGGTTTAAATCTTTCATATTCTTTATTACCAACATAAATGTCAAATGCATCTTCTGGAATATCCATGAAACGAAGAACATCTTTGACATGATGGGTTCGATTTGAGGTCACAATGCCCGTTCTAATCTTGTTAAGCTTCACGTATTCTAAGAACTCATATGTCTCAGGATATGGATGATTGCTCGCCAAAGCCTCCGGCAAATCAATAGCGATTTCTAAATATTTACAAAATTCTAAGAATTTTTCGGGATCACCATTGAGCATTTTATATCCAACATCGATTGGAATACGAGAAAAATACACCGTATCTTTCGGATCAAATTTCATACCAACGTGCTCGTAGGTTTTGGAAAAGATGACCTCTAAAGCGGGCATTGTATTTAATATGGTACCGTCAAAATCGAAGAGATATAATTTGTATTTTTTCATAGAAAATAGGTTAATCGTTTTTCACTATTTCTGTGCCTAATGGCATGAGCACTAATCTACCAAATTTAAAGAGCTGCAAACCGCATGGCCATAAGACAATTGTGATGCAGCAAATCGCACCAGCGATAAAGCAGATGAGTGCTTGTTCCCATCCAGCGATAATAATCCAAATGATATTAATCACTAGTTTAAAGCCGTTTAAAGAACGGAATCTAGGAGAGAATCCAAACGGCCAAAACGCCAATCTAGCGGCTTTAAAATACTGTATTCCAACCGGAATAAAGAGGATGGTGATACAGCAAATTATGCCCCAAATAAAGCAGATAACCGCTAGTTCCCAACCGATTAAGCAAAGCCAAACGACATTGCAGAAAGTTGGCAAAAACTTTTCGTGTCTCACTTTGGAGATGATTAAAGACACGATTATTAATACTAATAAGATTGAAACGCCAATGATAAGCCCAACGGCCCAACCTGGCAAGGATGTATTTGTATTTTCTAAAAACATATGGATACTCCTATTGAAGAAAAGGACATAAAATGTCCTTTTGATTTATAAATAGAGGATGATTATTTTGTTTCGTCATTGACTTGCTCAGCGCCTTTAGATGCTTCTTGTTGTTTTTGCATTTCTTTTAACGCTTTTGCTTCTTCTTTCTCTTTATCAACCCATTCTGGGTGGTCCGCTGGATTTGGACCTTGGGTGATAGTGAGTTGTGGATATGGGACGACAATCTTGTTCTCATTGAGGAACATATAGATATCACGTTTCATATCTCTGGTACATTGGAAACGATCTTCTTCTTTAACTTTCGCGATAACTTTCAAAATAACCGCGGAATCGCCCATGTCTTCGACACCTTTATAATATGGACCTTCGACAATCGCTGGAATGCGCTTTTTCATGTCTTCAAGTCTTTCTATTAATAAGGTTTCGGTTCTCGCTAAATTTTCTTCATAAGGAATAGAGATTTCCACGATCGATAAGGATAAGGTGTTTGTTAAGTTAACAAGCGTGCTAATCGCGCTATTAGAGATAACTTTAATATTTCCACCAGCATCCTCGAGTTTAGTGCTCTTCATGCCGATTTCAGTGATTGTACCACGGAAGTTGTCGATAACCACGATGTCACCAACTTCAAAGGCGCCATCAGCGACCAAGAAGATACCAGCGACTACGTCGCTAATAAGTGTTTGACAACCAAGGCCAATGATAAGAGCGATAATACCAATACTGGCTAAGATCTTATTGGTGTCCACACCCCATTTTTTCATGACTAGGAATACGGCGACGATAATGACTGCCCACTTAATAAGTGATCTGACTAAGCTCACCACTGTTAAGGCCTTTTTGTTCTTTAATCTAACAGCCCTCACAATTAAGTTGAGTAAAGCGACGATTAAGCAGACGATACCGATCGCCACTAGTGTGTAAAGAACAACATCAAAGTTGTTGCCCATCCATTTGCCAAAAGCCACAAAGCCATTCTCATGGGTATAGCCAGTAATGTTTCCGGCTTCATCATAGATGGGGGTTCCATAAATTGGTTTGTTTTGGAATATGTAATCCCAAAGTAGGATCAACAGGACGGCCACACCGCCTAATGTCCATAGAACGATGTTAATGACCAGTTTCTTAACATCAAGTTCTTTCTTTTCTTTTTCTTTTTTCATAATCAGTCCTCCTATTTTCTGATTAATTTATATAAACAGTAAACTGTTTAAACCTTTTTTATACCATCATTTGTTCTTCGGTAAAGATAATAACGCGTTGACCTTCGCCAGTAATGCCATAAATTGTATATTTTTTATACATATAATTTAGATTACCTTCAAACACAGATATTGGGCTTCCACTATTTTCATCATAGAGTTCAATCAATTTTCTTTGTTGATTTTGAATATCATAGACATCACCATAATCATCTATAGTCTCGCTGAACGTATAATCAAATGTGTTTTGTTCGTAACCAATTCCGCCTTCAACAATGAAGTAATTATATTTTTCAAAATATGCTTCGTTTAGTTCTACTGTAAGGCAAACCAATCTCTCACCTTGTTCGCTGTTAGGATCTTCTTCCCCTTCTTCAAAGTTTGCACAGCAATCGAAAACAGCGAAATCCTGTTCAGGATCTGGTTCAACAACAAAAATGAAGATATCAACATATTCTTGTTCAATTTGACAAGAAATTCTAATCTCTTTATTGTTGCCACTAGTAAGAGCATTAACTAATTCATCTGAACTATCTTCTGCATAATAAGTGAAGTGACTAGAGTCAACTTGTTCAAAACTAATATCGTTAGTTATTAATTCATCTTCGGCGGCATCATATATAGCCACATCGATACTTTCTAACAACGAGCTGTAATCTGGACTAAACAATTCCATTGTAGCGACATAGTGGCCCATTAGAGTTTTTGTTAATGCGAATTCACCACTGCCAACAATTCCAGAGCTTGAATGAGAAGAAGCTGCTAAATTAATGTCGTTGCGATAGACCATTTCATAAGAAATGGAAACGGTTTGGTCGAATTTTCCAAAAAGGATAAATGTATAAGTTCCATCGTAGTCAAATGCGCCCGACGTTCTTTCTTCAACTAAGACGCCTTCAAGTATTTGATTGACGGAAGCAACGTTAATGCTTGCAATCATATATTGATCGTTATATTCCAAACTTGTCGCTTCTTCCGTAAAGACACCAATGACAAATTCCTCTGCGGTAGTTGCATCTGGTTCTAAACCAACATAAACATCTAGTCTTCTAAGTGCGGTTACATTTTCGGCATTCGCATCTGTGTAGTCATTCTTTTGGAAATACATTCCATTAGTTTCGGCAGTTACTGTATTTGTTTCAACAGTCAAGAAATCAACATGTTGTTTAAGTAGCGTAATGTCGGTGTATCCACCTTCACCATCTGGAGATGAAGCCGTCACAGTTAGCTCATACAAGCCATTATAATCAATTGGTTCTTCAATTATTTGTAGTGGTTGTCTTTCGCTTGCATCACCTGCGCTAACAGACGCCATAGGCGTACCGGACTCAGGATCGTATTCGTATGTATCTCTAATGAGTTTGCTAAACGTTAATTGATATTCATCATATGAAGCAGAATCATAGACATCAAATTTGCAATAGAGTGTTCTTAGACCGAATGGGTCAATTTCAATATCGAAGTTAACTGCAGATAATAACTTGGTTTCAACTTTAGCTATATCATTCAAACAGATATTACCGCGGAACTTCTCCACCATATCTTGAGTGCTTTCATCTCTAGTAAATACTACATATGTATTGTAGTAATCTTGACCAATATAAATATCACTATCATTAAAATCGACCGGAACAACTTCTTTAGATAATTCGACAACGAATTGGGCAATTAGATCGTTGCTTCTATATGAGAAATCGCTCGCGTATGTTTCGTAGAAACCAATATAGTAGGGACCATCTTGATCACCTGAGCCATCCGCTCTTGTTACACCGCTGATATCAGTTGTATCGGCAAAATCTAAGTATGCTTCATAAGAAGTGTATTCACTTAAAACATTTCCTTCACCATCAACCATTTGAGTTTTTCTCAAATACAAAGCATTGGTGTGGAAATCTTGCGTAGCAATTGTTTCAGAAATTGCCGCAAAATCAACTTGGCTTTCGTATAAAGTTACCAACTTGCCATCAGATTGCGGAGCAGAAGAATTATCTCCATCACCGGTCGGATCTGTTTCATCAGGAACAAAGCCTTCAATTAATACTTTATATAAACCTTGGGCATCAAAATTATTTGGATAGAAATTCACAACCTGTCTAACAGAAGGCGATTCTCTTAATGTGCAATACATTTCATCTGTCGTATCAACCTCGCCAGTTTCACGATCAATTCTAGTGATAGTTAATTCAACATATTCAAATGAATTATCTTCATGAGCGACGTCGCAGGTCATATAGACAGTTCTAACACCAAATGGATCTAACACCTTTTCAAATGTTGGAACATAATCCATAACACTAACTGTAGCAGTCGCTTTAACAGATGAATCATATTTAGATGTCGCCGTTACAGTTGTACGTCCAACAGAAATACCCGTGACTGTACCTGTCTCATCAATTTTAGCGATGCCTTCATCTTCAGAAACCCAATCAACTTCCGTGCTAGCGTTTTCTGGTTGAATTCCAGAAATACTCAATTGAGTTGTTTCGTCTAGATTCACGCTCGCTGGGTCTGGAGAAATAGCAAAGCTGGTTGGTTTAATGATGTTATTTGCTGGAAGAGTAGAAATCTTGATTGGATCCATCAAAAATTGATTATCTAAATCCATCAATGAAGTTTGAATAACGCTTAATGTATATTCGGTTTCAGGAATTAAATCGCTGAAGGTACTTGATAGTCTACCAAAGGATTTAAAGTCTGCACTTTGTTTGAAATCTAAATAAGTAGCACAAGTTAATTCGACAGAGATAGAACATTCTTCTTGTTCGGTACTTTCACTATTGATAGCGGCGTAATCATTACCCACTAATAAAGTGAATTGAATGGTGTTCTTATCGGCCTCTAATTGTTCAAATTCCACGATCTTTGGCCTTTCAATGGTTTGGCCATAGACCGCCAAAGAACCACCAACTACTAAAACGACCGCTGTTGTAGCCGCAACAGCAACTGTACCTACTGCCGTAGAAATTGAAGCTCCTGCGGTTGAAGAAGATGCAGCGCTGCTGGCTGAAGAACTAGCACTTGTACTAGCAGAACTAGATGCACTGCCACTACTTGAAGCAGCACTACTATCAGCAGCCGCTTCTGTTTCTGAAGTTGTGTCCGCGTTGCTATTATCGTTATTGTTATTTCTATTCTTTTGTTGATTGTTATCATCGACTGTTTGCTGTTTTGCACTGGCGTTAGAGGCGGTTTCATCATTCTCTTCTGTGCCAGTTAAGCCAACATCATTTGTCGCGGTAACTTTGTTATCTTCAAACTTGAAGACAAAGTCTTCTCCTAATCCTCTAGCGGAAGCTTCCACATTAAAATCAAAAGATTCGGAGATGTTCGAATTACTACTATTGTATTCAAGTTCGCTTTTCTTTTTGTATGTGCCCATACCTGTTTTCATTATTATACAAGTGCGCGTATATAATCAATTTTTTTCAAAAAATAATGAAATTAGTAAATAAATAAAGCACAATAGTTGTATAGAAAATTCGTATATAGATTTAGTAATCTGTTTTTTTGCATAGGAGAAAACATAATATGGCAGAAGAGAAGAAAGAAATTGAGATTATCTCACCAGAAGAAGAACAAGAACTTGAAGGTAAAAGACAATCCTCATCTTTGACAGGCTTTATCTTTTCGTTAGTGTCTTGGACTTCAGGAATTAGTCTCTTTGGATTTATTTTTGCGATTATCGGTTTGGTTTTCACATCCATAGGATCAAAAGTTAAATCACCAAACCACAGGTCATTCAAAACTGTTGGTAAAACACTATCGATTATCCAAATCGTTTTATACATTGTTATACCAATTATTGTTTTCTGCATAGCGATGTTTGTATTATTCATTTATGTAATCGTCGTTATCTTTGTTGTTATCTTTGGTAGCACCGCTGCTGCTAGTGCGCTTAACAACTAAAAAAGCCCCAATAAAATAATTGCTTATAGAAACAAAATATTTAATAATATAGGAAAGGAGATATACGTATGTCAAAAGAAGAAATGGAAGTCGTCGAAGCCCCTGAAGAAGAGGTTAAAGAAGAAGTCGAATTAACTCCAGAAGAAGTCGAAGCCAAACAAAAGAAAGCTTCATTAGGTGCCTTTATTCTTGGTATCTTAGCGTTCGTTATTGGTGGCTGGTTCTTTGGTTTACTCGGCATCATCTTAGGTGCGATTGCTTTAGGCAAAGCTAAAAAAGCAAAAGGCATTGCCGTCAATCCAAGCAAAGTTTTCAGACTTGTTGGTAAAATCTTAGGTATCTTAGGTTTAGTCTTTGGTATCATCGATTTACTCTTATGGATTGCTCTCATCTGCTTAGCAGGCGCAGCCGGACTCGGATTTGCAATTTACGCAATCGTTGTCTATGCTGTCTTACCAGCAGTTGAAGGTTCAGCCTTAGCGTTATTAGCGCTCTAATCCTTTACAAAAAGATGCCTCGTTCCATGGACGGGGCATTTTTTTATGTCTTGAAATTTTCTTTGCGTAAAATATTGAAATACTGAATAATATAGGTAAGAGTTAAAGAGGATAATAATATGGCTCAAAAATACGCACTCATCCCGAGGAGGGATATTGAAAAATTGCGCAGACAACGTTTATTAAGAGAAAAAGCGGCTAGCAAAGCTTTAGGATTTGGCATAGCTTCCTTTGTTATTTCCATGAATGCTTTCTGGTCACAACTTTCTTGTTTAGTATATTTCCTTACACCACCAACATTTATCATTATTAATGTTTTACTTGGTTTTTGGTGGTTCGTTCTTCACTTAGTCGCCATTATATTAGGTGGAATCGCAGTAAGTAATGGCAAAAAAGCAAAAGGCATTAAAAAGGGTAAAACCGGAAAAGGATTCGGTACAGCCGCTCTCGTCATTTCCATTATCATGCTATCACTACAGGTAATCGGTGTTGTTCTCGCAATTGCCTTTGTCGGATTTGTGGCGGTAGTCGGTGTCATCGCGATGGTCGTTATGGCTTTCTTAACTAATGGCTCATCTGGTGGCATAATTGAAAACTTTGGCAATATAAGTGAGGTTGTTAACTCTGCTCTTGCCTTATTACCACTTCTATAATCGCTTAAAAATATAGAAAACGCGCCCATCTGGACGCGTTTTTCTTATTAACGATAATTTATTCTTTATTATCTTTTGGGTTTGTAAATTTGGCTTTTCCGTAAGAATATTGCCATTTTTGGTCGCCATCATTCTTGACGGTCCAAGATGTTGGTAAACCTTTTTTATAAACAATCGTGTGTTTATCCTGTTTTTCTTCGACCTTTTCTTGACCATCTTCGTACAATGTAACTTTATAATGCCCAGTACCTTTTTGAGTGTATTCTTTTTCAAAGGAATTATATTTATATGATGTACCATCGATGGTTTCATACTTATTAACCGGTAATTCACCATAGTCATATGTTCCAAATAGTTTCTTAGAAGCAATTACGGGATCCATCAATCTCACTTGTATGGATTTCTTATGCTCCGCCATATAAGCATCAAATTGTTCTTTGGTAATCTCTTCATCTTTGTTTTTCTTTTCATTCGCAGAATAGTTTTCGTAATGGTAATATTTACCATCTTGTGACCAAGTGCAAATGGTTTCGGTGATTGGCACCACCACTATTAAAGCAAAATCGTGATAACGATAAAATTCACCTTCTTTATAATCGTAGGTATGTTGAATCTTATCTTTGATATGAATATCAGTAAAACTGCCATTATTAATATTGGTTTCTACTTCATTCACCGCTTCTTTCATTTTGTCTTCTTTAATAGAAGAGGAAAAACATCCTGTAGTAAGAAGTATCGGCATTAAAACTAAACATAATTGTTTTTTCATAATCTAATTCTCACGTTTTCTTTTAATAAGGAAATAACTACCTAATATAGTAACGCCTGTAGCAAAGACCGCAATGACACAAATTATTGCAGTATTTCTATTTGAATTATCAAATACTGTGACTCTAGCGCTAGCGATAACATAATCACCATTGCTTTGAATAATGGACTTGCCTTCATGTGCTGCCCAGGCATTTAGTCTATCTCTAGCTTCTTTAATGACATAGTCATTAGAATTCATAAACGTTGATCTTTCTGTAGATGTCAATCCTTCGAAATAACCTTTTGCAGTAATAAACTTAGATGTACATTGATTTGGTGTATCTTCATACATAATGTAATTTGCTAAATTAACTGCAGAATCTGCGCTGCCATATGTAATAACTACATCAGTACAATAAGCAGCATTGCCATTGTTATTAATAATTTTCAGATAGCTGTAGCCAGAAAGGTTATAAACATCGTTTGTTCCAGATATTTCTGTAGAAATACTGTTTTGTGAATTGCCAGCAAGAACAGTTAATACTCTTGTTTCACGATTATTGATAGTGAGCGTTTGAAGATTCAATTCCTGAGTGGTTTGGAGATAGCCACCGCTCGCTTTGAACTGCATTTTTTTATTATTAGAATAGTGTGCTAAATTATAAGCAACAAATGCAATGCCGCTTGAGGCCGTTCTTTCATCACTGGATGTATCGTATCCGGTTGGTAAATCAGAGTAAGAAATTGACTTAGTTGAGCTAGAAGGAGTTATTCTAGCTTTTCTTTGAACTTGTACAGTTAGCGAACATACTAAAGTGTTGTATGAGATTTTATTGGTAAATACTTTGTTGGTTAAAGCGCCTCCGCTTGAGGCATCAGCAAATTTAAACTGATATCCATCATCCGCAAAGGTAAAACCACTCACGGTGTTATTGTTATTATCTTTAACTGTAATATCAGAAGAAGAAATTGTTTCTCCAACATAATATGTTTTGCTTACACTAGCAGTAATCGATGTTGCTGGTGCAGCATTAACAGTAATTGATTGTGTTGTAGTTTTGCCACCATAACCAATAGTTACAGAAGTGTTGCTTGCAGTTAGTGCGGTCGTTGTATTTGGAGTGAACGAAAATTCTCCTTCGTGTTCTTCGTATTCGAAAGTATCGTTTAAGCTATCATCCGAAAAAGTTCTATTAATAACTAAACCTGTAGGATCGAAACACTCACCAACAACATAAGTTGTTTTATCTGGGGCTGTCGATACAGAAATTGACGATAAAGTTGGTTCAGAAGAACCACCTTCCAAAGTAACAACTAACTGTGTCATTTGCGCTTGGGTTCCACTGCTACCAGATGTTGTTAGCTTTGACCAAGAAGAAGCATTGGGGGTGACGGTTGAATTAAATCCACCATTATTAGAACCAACAAATGTGAAATCTAATTGCGTTATATTTCCAATTGTTGAAGCGATAGTGAATGTTGCGTTTTTATATGTAGTGAATCTAGTACCGGACACGAGAATACCATTAGTACAACTAACTGTAATACCATCAAAGGGTGTTCCTGATTGAGCACCGGCAGTTGTTGACCATCCACAGTTTTCGGGGGTGATAATATATTCGCCTCCGGCGCCACCTCCACCACCTTGGCTAGAATCTTTAACTGTAACGGTACATGTACCATGTTTAGTAAGATCATAAGTTGAAGTAGCGGTAACTGTATATGTGCCAACTTCAGCATCATTTCCGGCCGTTACTGTGCCGTTAGAAACGGAAATGCCTTTATTCGACGGCGAAATAGACCATGTAACTGTAGTTGGCGCTCCATTAACAGCATTGACGTTCGCCGTTAAACTACCAGTTTTCGTACCATTTAGATCAAGTGTTAATGTGGATGGACTAACCGAAACGGATTTAACCTTAGGATCGGTACCCGAACTACTATTACCCCATGTATATTCTGTTCCACCCCAAATCTTATAAGCCCAATTTGGATGATCGATAAATGGGTTTCTATTTCCTTGCTTGCTGGCGTAAATAACATTGTTTCTATCAATTTCCTTTTGAGAAACTGGATCGTCTTCGGACCATTTGGTCAATAAATTAATATAATATGATGAAAGAAGGTTGTAGTTACCACTTCTCTCAAAGCAAGTGTTACTTAAAGCAAATGTTTGCGAATAATTATAATAAGCAGCGGCCATATATAATATGCCACGAGCAATATCGCCTTTGTATGCATCTTCCGGTTCAAAAATCTTGTCGCTACCGCAAGAACCATAGGTTGTAACAGGGGAAGAACTTAATCCACCAAAAGCTATGACAGAACCATTGCTAGCAACTTTTGTTAACGAACCAGTTGCCTCGCCATATGGGTAATTGGAACGCTGTCCATTAACCTTTCCGTCAGTTGGAAAAATGTGATGAGGATCAGATTTAGGTGTAGCGTTTTTATTAAACCAGGATTGAGGCACGGTGTGTTCTCTATTATACATATCTCCAATTAATGAATAATTGTCTGGTTGAGGACCTGGTGTGTATAAGGAATCGGCATACATATCCCAAATCTTGCCTCGATAATTTGAGGCTGCGCGTTGAGTGGGATATGGATTGCCAGTCAATGGGTCTGTGCCATCATAGTCGTTCGGATATATATCTGACGTATAATACAAAGATAAAAGGCTATCGTACCCAAAAGATGAGCTTGGTTTAACTAATGTGCATAAAGCCGAAAGAAGATTCGTGCCTGTTGGAACATTGTGGCTGGAATCACCAATGGAATCATAGTAAGTGCCATCATAATAATGATATTCACCTTCATCGTATCCACCATTATTCAAGGTAGAAGCGGCTTCCACAGGCTCAACTTTCTTTTGGTTACTTAAACCCACCGCTAAGCCCATGCTTAATGCGATAGTTAAAGATGAACAGATAGAGCCAATAATAGTTTTTTTACGCATACACTAATATTTAAGCACATTTCAGTTCCATTAATATAATTAAAAATATTAAATAGCAATTTTTTGAAATAAAACAGTTAACGGGATTTCCTTTTTGGAAGGATTAAAAGCATGCTCGTGGTCTTTATAT
Source organism: Bacilli bacterium (assembly GCA_024696885.1). Lineage (GTDB taxonomy): Bacteria > Bacillota_I > Bacilli_A > RFN20 > CAG-826 > CAJOLV01. The sequence continues at coordinate 11,303 of JAILGI010000016.1, read as the reverse complement.
ATTCCTTTAAGCCGGGTTTATAAGACAACATGTGTTTTTCTTCCATAGGAATAGAAATGAATAAGAACATTAATAAATTAATGACTGCGCCAAAAACGAAATACCAGTAGATAGGGTTATGGATGATAAGAACCAAGACAACTCCAAACCACACAAAGATTTCCCCTAGATAATTAGGGTGCCTAGAATACTTCCAAAGACCATAATCAATAACTTGATTTTTGTCCGTGCGGTACTTGATGAAGATTTTCATTTGCCAATCAGAAACAAACTCTAAGAACACCGCTCCTATAATAACGATTGAACCTATTAAATCCAAGTAGGAAAAATCAGTTAATGAAGCATAAACAAAAATTGGAAGAGAAGCGGAATACACCACTAATGTTGGAAACATACAAATTCCAAATAAATTAACTAGTTGAAATAGTTTACCACTCTTTTCTTTGAGCATCTTGTAACGCCAATCGACATAACTTAAATCATGAAATCCCATGATGAAATTGCCAGTCAATCTTATCGAATATATTGCTAAAGCAATAAGCGGCACGATTGTCCAGAAATTGAAGTTGTTGTAATAGACCAATAGGCCGAGATAAATCAAAAATGTCTGAACTGACCAATAGGGATCATATGTTGATGGTGTTTTTAACAACAAACCACAGGCCCAGACAAAAACCGTTGCCGAAGCATCTACGATTAAAATATTGATTAAAACATGGACGTGGTCTTTAAATAAAAGGAACAAACCTGTGCCTAATGCTGTAGCGAACAAATAGACGAGGAGTAATAAAAATAATCCCAATGCTTTCGATTTTCTCATTGGGATTATCTTACTATAAGTAAACGATAATGTCTAATTGAATTACGCTAGTTTTGGAGTGATGTCTTTATATTTGCTAAGATCTGGTAATTTATGATTGACTTTTTCGTGTTCTAAATTCACGCCAGCTTCAGCTTTCAATTTGATAACTTCTTGATCCCCCACTTCGCAATCGCCGGCTAAACCACTAAGACCTAATGGATAGTATTCATTATATAATGAACTGTGATTCTTGAAGTAATCAACGGTCATTGTTCCTTCAGCGGAAAAACGAATCTTCACCACTTTTACAACTTTGAATTGAAGTTTAAGAGTTGCTTTAATTTCCGCCTTACCATAATTGTCTTCAGTTGTGATAGGGTTCATTTCTGAATCATATGTATGAGTGGTTCTACCTAAATCAAGTGTGTAGTCCCAATCGCCGACAATAGTCATAACATTACTATCGTAATAGTATTTAAGTGATAAACCATATTTGGCGAGCTGTGTTTCAATTTCGGTTTCGGTTATTCCTTCACTTAAAGATAATTCTGAGAAGCGTCTCATGATTGATGTCATACCAAGTGATAAACTGGCATTTAGGTCAAATCCTTCTGGCATCGTGAAATCATAATATGTCTCATTATTGGAGTCCACTAAACTATAATAGTTTAAGCCATGAGGCATGAAGAAACCTTCTAAGTCAGTGCTATATTTATTTGAAGCTTCGCCAAGAATGGCATTTTTCTCACTGGTGCTGTAACTACCTTCGAGTTTACCTTTTATTGAGTTATTGTCTTTATCATAACTTGCATCAGCGCTAACGCTAGCTTTAATAGAAGCTTCATTTCTTGTTTCCTTAGAATAATTTGAATTTGTGAGTTTTTGTGATGCTTCAAGTTTTGCGCCGGCAATCAATTTGCTATCTGGGAGTTTGTAATCATCTTTCACATAATCAGTGTCTTTCACTGAGTTTTTCATCTTATCAATGAACTCTGTGAGAGTGACTTGGTTTTTGTATTTCGCAAATTTGGTGATGTCGCCTTTTCCGCCAATACCGAGGTCGCTTAAAATAGTACAAGCCGTCAAAGAAACGCCTATTGCTAAAACGGGAATAAATTTCAATAATTTGTTTTTCATATATGAACTCCTTGTTGTTCTGTTAACTTAATTCTACCATCACTATGAGTATATGAGTATAATTTGTTTGTATGAAAAAGATTTGTAAACTCTTTTTGCCCTTAATCGCCCTTATGGCATTACCATCTTGTAACAACAAAATGTCATTTGCCTATTACGACAAGATGATTTCCGATGTTGAGTTCTTTTCAACAAGAGGAAATGGAGAATTAGGCAAGGATTATCATTCCTTAATTCATTTTCAAGTCGATCAAGACCGTTCCTTCCACTTCTATTACTACGATGAATCAGTCAATCCAAAGATCAATTGGTATTGCATTCGCAAGCTACCAAAATATGGTTTATTCTCTTTTTCATATGATTACCTATGTCCTGAAAACGGCACTTACATAGTAAAAAGTGAAAAAGTGAAAATAGCGGTCTACACAATTACAGATTGTAAAGATGCTAATGGTCAACAGTTTTACTTTATGTATGGTTATAATCTTCCAAGGATTATCGCGACAAACGAAAAAATCGATAACACTTTCATTGAAAAACACAAAATTACTGAAGCTAAAACGGATAATTCTGGAAAAGAGTTTTCCGTTAAATCATACCCAGATTTCGGCGGTTATGAGTTAGTTAAACGCCATTCACCAGATGCCCAGTGGCAAGACCAAGAAGTCAATCATATTTAACAACAATCAGCAATAAAAAAAGGCCACTTAAATGTGGCCTTTTAATTAAAAATTAAATGAGTTATTCTTCTTTTGCTTTTTGGGGTTTAAGTAAAACGTTAAACATCATGTATGTATAGCAAGCGTAAATCGCTATTTGAATGAGGTTGATCGATCCTAACAAAATAGGATTGCCATATACATCAAATAAGACATTCGTGGCTAAAACGAGCACAAAGACGGAAGCAAATAATAAGCAGAGACGTTGTAACCACTTCACATTAACCAATGAAGCAACGATGAAGAATCCGACAAAGGTCAAGGAACCAACCATCGATAAGATGGCGATAACCCAACCAGTTGGGCCCATCATCAATCTAATTTCTTCCTCTTCTGCCGTTTGAATCGCCACCACACTTATTAAAATGAGGGCGAACAAAAATAATGGGAATAAACTAACGGAAACTAAATCAAGAATTCTTTTCGCGGTTTTATCCATCTTGTCACCAAGGACAACTCCGAGCACTCCCACTGTTAAATAATAAACAGATAAGATAACTGCGGTAATACCAATGCCTAGTGTCGCACCTTGTCCGGACAACCAGTTCAAATAGAATAGCAACAATAAAGCGCCGAGAATCACGCAAATAAAGGGTTTTATTAATTCACTAACCTTTTTCATATAAACTCCTTAAAAATATTCTTTTGTATTATAACTATTTCTTTATCAAATCGTTAAGAACAATAATGCTATTTCTTTTCGTTGTCGAGAAGCTTAGCCATATTTATATGGCAGTATCCACTGGGATTCTTGTTTAAATAATCTTGGTGATACTCTTCCGCGGAAAAGAATTTCTTTAAAGGTAATACTTCAATTGCATAGTTATTTTTTAGATGTTCTTTAAAACACTTTTTAATAATAGATTCATCTTCTTTGTTTACAAAGTAAACACCTGTTCGATATTGCACACCTTCATCTTCGCCTTGCTTGTTAATAGAATATGGATCGATAACTCTTAATAATAGTTCTAGGAGTTTTTCTAGCGATACAACTTGTTCATCGTAAATGATCTCCACTGTTTCAGAAGCATCATCACGACCAAGTTTTAAATCCTCATATTTCGGATTATCAATTGTGCCGTTTGCATAGCCGACTTCCGTGGACACTACTCCTCTTACTAAAGAGAAATATTTTTCCACTCCCCAAAAGCAACCACCTGCGAAATATATGGTTTTCATTAGAAATCCACCTGCTCTAAGCGTTTCGCACTGACCTTGTATACCAAAATATGAATGACAAAATAAATAACGAAAGAGACGCCTAAAACTAAGAACTGCCAACCGATTCCACTATCGCAGAGGAATTTTGAATACCACTCCAGGCCTGGAATATATGGTAGTCCAATGGTAAAGATGCCAAGGTAGAACACAAATCCTAAGATGGTTAATAATGTGGACATAACAATGGATTTGCCGTGTTTATAGTAAATGGGGAAGAAGATTAAATCCGCAATTGCATAGCCAATAAGCGCGATAGCTAATACAGACACATATCCCTTAAGTGTCAAGCCAGGAGCGGCCGCGTCAGGAATCTTAGAGTTAAGGAATAATGCTAATGGATATAAACAAGACAAAATAGCGATGAAGGCAAATTGCATAATCGCCACAGTAAATATTCTCGCTAAGACTATGTCTTTTTTACGAATAGGTAATAGGGTTGAATATAATAAATCGTTGCTTTGTTGGCCTTTGTTTGCCCCTAAGAACAAAACTGGGTAACAAGATAAAATGTAGATAAATCCAATCGCAATTGGGTAAGAAGGAATGAGAATCATGAAAGGAAATAAACAGATAAATAAGTAGCAGATGGGATGCATCGCTAATTTGAATTCCTTATAAAGTAAAGCTTTCATTGTTCTTGCTCCTTTCTAAATAAACCATAATCTCCTCTAAATCAGGTTCTTGTGGTTGTATCTTATTTTTAATAAAAACATCTTTATTATTTACATCGATTAATCCCTCAATGCGATCATCAAGTTCTTTATAGGCAATGTATTCTTTTTCTAAGGATTTGTTCTTTGTTTTGTCTTTGACAAATAAATAAGAATTCACAAAGATATTCTTTGTGCCTGTATAAACGATTTCACCTTCATGAATATAGGTGATATTTGTGGCACATTTATCTAAATCACTTGTGATATGTGTGGAGAACAGTATCGCTCTATCTTTGTTTTTCACGATTTCTCTAAAGATATCCAATATTTCATCTCTAGAAACAGGATCTAATCCGGATGTTGGTTCATCTAAGATCAAGAGCTGTGCTTTATGGCTTAAAGCGATAGCCACACTATATTTCACTTTCATACCGCTCGATAATTCTTCGAGCTTCTTATCTAAATCGAGATTAAAGAGTTTGCAGACTTGATGGAATTTTTCTTCCTCAAAGTCCTTATAAAATCTCTTTGTTACATCCATCAACTGACGGATCGTCTTATTTGGATAATAGTTTAGTTCGCTTAAAGCGAAACCAATCTTTTGTTTGTTCTCAAGTTCATTTTGGGTCATATCCGTATCAAATGCGGAAATTTTCCCGCTTTCATAGTGCACCAAGTTCATGATGCATTTTAAGGTTGTGGTCTTACCCGCACCATTTCTACCGATAAAGCCCACAATCTCTCCAGGTTTCACATCAAAGGAAACATCTTTTAATGAGAATGCTGGATACTTTTTATTGAGTTTTTCAATCTTTAAAATATCATTCATTTCCTTTGTCCCTCCATCATGTCATAGAAGGCGTCGGCTTTAATGAGGGCAATTCCTCTTTGCTTATCGCCCATCACCATCAATGTGTCGCCTTCTTTAATGTCAAACATATTCCTCGCTTCCACGGGAATGGTAATTTGACCTTTAGGTCCGACTTTCACAGAGACGATGAATCTTTCTTCTTTTTTTAAAGTCATATTTCTTACCTTTCTTACTTTTCTTACTCATCATATATCCTTTTATTAAAAAGGTAAAGAAAAAGAGGCCTTATTTGACCTCTATTTGACTTAAATCGATGTATCTAAAGTGTTCAAATTGTTCAACTTCTTGGCTTCTATTGATCATGACTTCATACACTTCATCTCTAAGCTTCTTAATTGCAGAAGGCTGATCAAGTTCGTTATCAGGATAGAACGGACCGTCAATATGTGTCACTAATCTCCATCTCTTTTTCTTTTTGCCAACTGGCACATAAGTACTTGTTAAGCATATAACAGGCTTATTAGCGATAACTGGATATCTGAATGAAGCTGCCACGAATGGTCTAATACCAGTGTAGAATGGCCAAATGTGTGCTTCTGGATAAATAGCGATATGTTGACCTTTCTTAGATAAGTATTGCACCGCTTTTACGAATTTCACTTTTTCATCCATATTATATGGAAGGGGAACACCACCTAACATCTGAACTAAAGTACGAATGCCAGGAATTGAGAACGCTTCTCTTCCGGCAATAATGTTATTCTTTTGATGGAAAATTAAGTTAGGCGTATAAGCATCCGCAGATGTTTGAGTGTGGTTTGCGTATATAAACGCACCCTTTAGTTGTTTCTTTGAAACACTTAAGTGATTTTTAAACTTTTGTCTACAAGTAATCTTATTCGCAATCCAAGCGACTGGTTTGGCAATTATGTAGTACATAAAGAACTCGCCAATCCTGAAGAATGGGTTCTTATGAATGTATTTGAAATTACGAGGTAATGTTCTTGCTTCGATACCATTCAAAGCAAAGTCATCATTGAGAGGATCTCTATAGTATCGAGTAATCTTTCTTGTATGATTGATTTCCTTTGCATATGTTTGAAGCATGCAATACATCCTTCTCATACATTCGTTTTGTGAGAAGTTGTCCGCATAGTTCAAATATCTTCTCGAATACTCTTTCTTTTCTTCTGGGTGTTCGATCCAATAATCAATCTTGTTGGCTAAATCTTGAGGAGAGTTACATTTGAATAGGTTCTTTTCATCTAACGCAAAAGCGTTAGTCGCGCTTTTCTTGGAGTCGGAAATAACGGGAACAAGTCCGCATTTAATGGCTTCCAAACAAGAGATGGCTTCAATTTCAATCTCTGATGGGTGGACATATAAGTCACAAGAGTTAATAATCTTCACCAAATCCTTCCTTGAATAGAAATTCATAATGACAGGATTTAAGTGATACTTTTCTTCTAACTTATGGATCTTATCTTCTCTTGGCCCTTTGCCAGCGAAAATAAGTTGAATTTGGTCTTTATGTTTCGATAAAGCCACTGCTTTCATCAAGATAGGGTGGGATTTTTCTTTAGAAATTCTTCCGATAAATAAGATATTAAACTTTGTCGCTAATTCCGGTGCTCTTTTAACTTTCTCTTTTTCATAAATGTCATTAACACCATTAGAAATAACATAGGCATTTGTCTTTCTCTTAACAGTGGCTTCAAAAGTTCTTCTGATAAAATCGGTGGGATAGTGAATCGCATTCACTTTAGAATAGAACTTCTTGTAATAACTCTTATAAATATGATCGTTATACCATTTCGCGTGCATTAAATTAAGGATGTGTGCCGAAAAGTTCTCTGCTTGGCAGTGAAATCCGGCGGTCACAGGAATACCTCTTGCTTTCGCCATTTCCATGGTCTTTTTGCCTAATGCGAAAGGAAGCATACAGTGAACAATGTCCACTCCTTTCAAGGCTTCCGCGATAATTTTTGGTTTAGGGTTAGCTAATTCCACCTGGTTCTTTTTAATAACTGGATCGATTAAAAAACCAAAGCTTCTTGTTGGGACGACATAATACCCTTCTTGGCCGGTTTTGGTTATATCACAACAAAGAACGCGGACGGTTTCGCCCTGCTCTTTTAAGTATCTAATTAAGTTCATTGCCGCGATGGTCGTGCCGTTATTTTCTTCGCCGAGAACATCGCAAGCTACTAGAATGGTCATAAGTCTTCCTCCATTTCCGAGGAAATACTATATCTAAAAACAGTAGAATTGTGAAGCGAACTCTAATATAGTATTTAGAGAACGCAACTCTACGAAACGGAGAATTAGTCAAAATGGCCTCAATTAATGAAAACATTGCCAAGAATATAATCCTTCTCAGAAAAGAGAGGAAGTGGACTCAACAAGACCTTGCTGAACGTGTTAATTATTCCGACAAAACCATCTCTAAATGGGAGAGGGGAGAATCCACTCCCGATATCGAAATGCTATGCAAGGTCGCGGAAGTATTTAATGTTGATATCAATTTCTTAATAGCGGAACATTCCAATTTAGAAGTCAAAAATTTACAAAATCAAAACTACAAATTTGTGAGAGGTTTATTGATTGTTATTTTGGTGTGTGTTGCCATTTTTACTATTTCCACTATTATCTTTACATTCCCCACATTAAGAGATCCTCAGAATGCAAAAAGATTTTGGGTGGCATTTGTTTTTGCTATTCCATTTTGTTCTTTGGTGTGTATTTTTTATTCCAGAAGATCGCACTACTGGCTCATGCAGATGATCTGCGTTTCTGTATTCATTTGGTCATTAATTGCGTCTTTATTCTGCGTTGGTTTAGTGATGGGCTATTATGCCTTCTGGATGTTATTCCTTGTCGGTGTACCTATTCAAGCTGCTATTTGTCTGTTCTTCTTTTGGAAAAGAACATTCTAGAAATATAAAACACGCACCTCATCGATGCGTGTTTTTTTACTATCTGGCAGGGTTTCAGTGTTTTGATACAACGCAACACTTAGCGAAATCACGCAACACTAATTATTTCACTAACGTATTGATATCATCATCTAAAACAATTGACTTATCTTTTATTTCTTCTGGAATGCGGTTGAACCCTTTATTAATGCAAACATAAAAAGCATCTCTTAAATTATATGTCATTCTCGTAAATGGATATTTAATGATACCAGGTGTATTCCACCCCACTCCTAATTCTAAGAATAGTATCTTTTTATCTTTGTTGCCATTTAAAAATTGTTCATATCTATGAGCGGCGTCATGCCATCCTTCATCTTCCACGAATGTATCATCACTTCTTAAATTCATGCTCATTTCTTCTCCACATATTGGACATTTAGGAATAAGGCGAGTGGGAATTAAGCTATCTTTAAGAGAATGAATCATTTCCAATATTTGTTTTTCATTGTCATATGTCTTTTTATGACATGGTTTAGAGCATTGAAATAAACCATAGTCACCTTGCGTATAAAATAATCTTTCTTTAGAAAAACCTGCGAGTTGGAATTGATGATCAACATTAGTGGTAACCACAAAATAGTTCTTATCTTTGACCATATCGTGCAGTTTTTTATAAAGAGGTTTTGCTCCATCTTTATATCTCTGTAAATAGATAAATCTACACCAATAACCCCACTTCTCTTCACTAGTTAAGAATGGGTGAAAACCCGCAGTATACATATCGGTATAGCCATATTTTTTATAAATATCGGAAAAGTTTTCTAAAAAGTAATCTCCACCATATTCAAAACCAGCAGCAGTAGATAATCCTGCACCCGCGCCAATCACTATCGTCTCAGCTTCATTTATGAGTTTTTTAATTGTTTCAATTTCTTTCATAATCAAAATAATGTAATAGAAATATTTTTATAAGATTCTTGCTTTGCAAGCCTTATCTTATCTTTTGGATTAATATGACCAATTAATAAAGGGGAGTTATCGTCATGTTCTTTATAATTCTTTCTAATTGTCATTTCGTTTCCGTTGGCATAGCAATACTTACATAAATGCATACAAGAATTATATGAGCCAATATCATTAGAAAGATAGCAAGCACAATAATTCTTTCTCGCTTCCATTTTTTGTTTAATGTCTAACTTAGAGTCGATACTATTTTCGTAGTCTTTCACTCTCATACACCCATCGATATCAATGCCATAATTAGCAAGCCACTTTTCTTTAGAGCAAAGTCTTAAATCCATATGATGCTTTTTAGCAATTTCCATAAAAGCATTGCTTATCTCAATCTTAGTCTCATCATCCGTATCTTGAATTTCAGGATGGTTCTTTTCTAATTTTGGATAAATATCGACAAAACCAAATGCTACTAAAGAGGTGTAGCCATCTAATTTGGAAGCAATATATTCAAACATCTTAATGTGATACTCTTTTGTGTATTTGCTATTCACAATGATTGGGGTGTATCTCCAACCAATCGCATTCTTTCCAACTTTGTTAGATAAAAATTTAAAATCTTCAATTACTTGATCAATTGGAGGGACATTAGGTTCTAAATCTTTACCAAAACCAGTGATGGAAACATACCAAAATTGACCAAAATCTTTCAGTTCATCTAGATAAGGAAACATTGGTCGAGGATTTTTTGTACAAAACCCAATCACATCCACCACATCTGGATTTAATAAGAACTTCGTAACAATAGTTGGATAATACGGATTTCTTACCAAAACATATCCTTCTTTGATACGATTCATAAACCATTTAGAGTAGAAGGCTGGTATATCTGTTCTTTGTCCTGTATTTATAATCATAATCCTACCTCCTTCATATTCTTTTTATATGTCTCATAATCACTATCACTAAAGACATCAAAAATGACTTTTTTAATATTCTTGCTCTCTTCTTTTAAATACGAATTAACACATTTAATAGCGATTCTGCTGGCTTTTTCAATCGGAAAGCCGAATATTCCTGTTGATAAAGAGCAAAACACAATTGAATCTAGTTTCATCTCATCAGCTTTTCTTAAACAAGAATAGTAGCAACTTGCTAAATCAGTTTCATCCCTATGCATTCCTGAATAGATTGGCCCCACTGTGTGGAATATATATTTCGCAGGTAAATTATAGCCACTAGACACTTTTACTTGTCCATTAGGTTCTTCATGGCCTTGCTTATTCATTATTTCTAACATGTCTCTTCTTACTTCTAGACCCGCAAAAGAATGAATCGCGTTATCGATACAGTGATGGCCTGGGACAAAGCATCCTAACATTTGAGAATTACAAGCATTCACTATCGCATCTGCTTTTAATAGAGTGATATCACCTTTACATAGGGAAACACCATTAGGAAAAGATTTAATATCAGTTATTCCTTTTTTAGATAAAATGTTTTTCAAGACTATGTCTTGCTTTTGATAAAACTCATCGCTTATATTAACTGGCATAGTGATATTAAGAAGCGCTCTAAAAGTAGTAAATGAATCGTCTAAATCATCTTTGATATCATTTATCTTTTTTAAATATTCAATACACCACTTAATATCACTCATTGTTATACCTTATATTAATAAATTACTGCATCGTTAGCAGTATATTCTTTTAAAGAATCAGCCTTAACTTGAATGCAAATATAAGAAATACCTTCTTTGTCACTGGCTTTAAATTGTCTTTTAGTGGTTGGTGCAACTTTAACAACATCACCTTTATTTAATGTCACTACTTCTTCATCTAAAGTAGCGGTTCCTTTACCTTCTAAGACAATATAGATTTCTTCATTGTTTTTGTGTGAATGAATAAAGGGGACACCTGCGCCAGCTGGAAGATTATTAAAAGATACTTCCGCTCCGGTAAGACCTAAAAGGTCATGTAATTCTGTTCTTGGTTCATTACCAACATTAACAATTGTGTAATTTTTCATTTTCTTTTTTCTCCTTGTGCCTATATTTAATCAATTTATTTTAAAAGAAAAAAGTACGCA
>JAILGI010000003.1 GCA_024696885.1 Bacilli bacterium | reverse complement strand
TCTATTATCGCTTTAGTGATGGGTATCAATTATCTATCTAGAAGAGATAAATGCAATGTCATACGTTCTGAAGTCGTGGAAGTCAATGAAAAAGAGTATACAGATGGAACAAAAGAAATGGACTTTACCATCGAAAGCCATTACGTTGGTCCGGATTATTTATACGCGGAAGGAAGAACATTCTTTTTTACCAATCAAAACACCAAACTAACAATTGAAGCACGTAATTTTTCTTTAACGTTTGAAAGCCTTGATGTATATTTCCATCTTTCTAATGATGACACAACTTTCATTTATGAATTTGGAGTAGGAAGTGAAATCTTAGATAAATGGTATGGACAAAGTGTTTCTTTAAATGAATATAACGTTAAATTGAGCAATTATAATGTGAGACTCCTAAGCGGCAGCGACTATAAAAAAGGATTAAATTTCTGCATTTGGGCGGGTTTTGTCCCCTTCTTCGTTTATTCCCTTGTTCAATTATCTAATGGCTTAAAAACCTACACAAATAAGGGTTATAAAGAATTAACCGTCTATCAAGAAGTCATCCTTTGGTTATATTTATGGCCCATCATGCTATTTAAAGGTGAAACGTTCTATTCGGCGAAAGGCAAATCAAAAATAAAGGTCTATACGAATAACAATAACCCCTATATGAATAAACCAGTAATACCACCGCATGTCACTCCGACAACACCTCCTTCAGTGAAGAAAAAGGATGAGGAAGAATACGATAGTGACATCTTCCATGATGATGTTCTCTAATAATTCTTAAAACTAATAAATGTGGACTATGTCCACTTTTATTTTACTCAATAATAGAAGAAAATTAGCAATTACTATTGAAGAGTGCTAAAAATGGTGTACAATGTAGTTAGCACTTAAAGAGTGAGAGTGCTAAAAGGAGGTGTTATATATGAATGAACCTTTTGATTACGCAAACGATGAAAAAGTGTTAGAGAAATTCGGTCGTAATATTAACGAGGAAGTGAAGAAAGGAAAGATTGACCCCGTTATTGGACGTGATGAAGAAATCCGTAAAATCATCGAAATCCTCGCTCGTAAAACGAAGAATAACGTTATCCTTTTAGGTGAACCAGGTGTTGGTAAAACCGCGATATTAGAGGGTTTAGCGGAAAGAATCGTCAAAGACGATGTCCCTAATACTTTAAAAGATAAAACCATTTATGAATTAGATATGGGTGCTTTAGTCGCGGGCGCTAAATACCGTGGAGAATTTGAAGAAAGATTAAAAGCGGTTTTAAACAAAATTAAAGAATCCGATGGACAAATAATCCTCTTTATCGATGAAATCCATTTAATCGTGGGAGCAGGTCGTAGTGATGGTGCACTTGACGCCTCTAATATGCTTAAACCAATGTTAGCGAGAGGTGAAATTGATTGTATCGGTGCGACCACTTTGAACGAATACAGAATGTATATCGAAAAAGATAGAGCGTTAGAAAGAAGATTCCAACCTGTCTTAATCGGTGAGCCAAGCGTGGAAGATACTATTTCTATATTAAGAGGATTAAAGAATAGATTTGAATCATTCCATGGTGTTCGTATTACCGATTCCGCTTTAATTGCCGCGGCTAGCTTATCAAATAGATATTTAACTAGTCGATTTCTCCCAGATAAAGCCATTGACCTCGTTGATGAAGCTTGTGCCTCCATCAAAGTGGAAATCGAATCCATGCCTGGTGAACTCGATGAACTTGAAAGACGTATTCGTCAATTAGAAATTGAGAAGATTGCTTTAGCAAAAGAGAGCGATGTTTCCTCTAAAAAGAGATTAGAAGAAGTGAATAACGATTTAACCTCTTTAAAAAAGAAAGATGAAGAATTAACCAAGAAATGGCAAGAAGAAAAGAAAGAAATTAACCTCGCTAAAGAGATGAAAGGACAATTAGAAAAGGCTAAATTTGACCTCGATGTGGCCCTCTCTCATTCCGAATATGAAAAAGCGGGTAAATTACAATATCAAGTCATCCCGGAATTAGAAAAGAAATTACAAAATCTGAATAAAGGTCAAGAAGATCGCTTAATAAGCGAAGTCGTGGATGAATCCTCGATCGCGAAAATCATCTCCAAGATGACAAACATTCCCTTAAGTAAAATTGAAAAGGGCGATAAAGAAAAAGTTTTGAACTTAAAAGAAACTTTATCGAAACGTGTTATTGGTCAAGATGACGCGATTAAACTCGTGAGTGACGCCATTATCCGTCAGCGCGCGGGTATTAAAGATGCGAATAGACCAATTGGATCATTCCTTTTCTTAGGCCCTACCGGTGTTGGTAAAACGGAAGTCGCTAGAGCGCTTGCAGAAGCCCTCTTTGATAGTGAATCCCATATCGTGAGAATCGATATGAGTGAATATATGGAAAAGTATTCCACCTCCCGTTTAATCGGCGCCCCTCCTGGCTATGTCGGCTATGAAGAAGGTGGACAATTAACCGAAAAAGTGAGAAGAAATCCATATTCTATCGTCCTATTCGATGAAATCGAAAAAGCGCATCCAGAAGTCTTCAATCTTCTTTTACAAGTCCTTGATGATGGAAGATTAACCGATTCTCAAGGAAGAGTCGTAGACTTCAAAAACACAATTATCATCATGACGAGTAACCTCGGCAGTGATCTCTTATTAGAGGGTCATAAAGAAGAAGTGGATAATTTACTCCATCAAACCTTTAAACCCGAATTCTTAAATCGTATTGATGAAATAGTGTACTTCTCTCCATTAGATAAAGACACGCAAAGAAAGATCGTCTATAAGATGCTTAACCAACTAGGTAATAGATTAAAAGAAAACTATTACGAAGTATCCTTTAGTGATAAACTTGTGGACTACATTATCGATAATATTTTCTCCTATACCTTTGGAGCGAGACCTATTAAGAGATTTATCCAAAATAACGTCGAGACTTATCTCGCTAATGAGATTATCGCTAATAAGATGGATATTAACAAAGCATATAAATTAGATTGCATCGAAGGAAAAATACAACTCGTTTAATGCGTAACTAAATAAGAAAGTCATAGGCCATTCCTATGGCTTTTTTTCTTTTTATCTAGAATCGCAATTTCCCCTCTTTATTTTTTATATACCTGTGGTATTCTAATTACAGAAAGTGAAAATACAATAATACTATTATGAAAGAAAATGTTGGTGTTCTTATGCCTATTTCCTCTTTACCTGGAAATCATGGTATTGGTGATTTAGGCAAAAACAGTTATGAATTTATTAAATGGCTTAAAAAGCATCATTATCAATATTGGCAAATATTGCCACTTAACCCATTAGGACCCGGTAATTCTCCTTATATGTCCACCTGTAGTGAAGCGATTGATATCCGTTTCATCTCCTTAGACATGCTCGTCAAAGAAGGATTACTCAAAAGCGTTCCTAATTTCCAAAAAAATAGCACATTAGTGAAATTTAATGATGTTTTGGAATTTAAGAGAAAATGGCTCTATAAAGCCTATAAAAATTTCTTAAAAGGACCACAAAATAGCTTTAAACGCTTTAAAACCGCGAATCCTTGGACCAAATATTACGGCACCTATCTCGCATTAAAACAAGCTAATGATAACAAATCATGGAATCAATGGAAAAAGGAAGACATGCTTTATTTTGATAAGCATAATTCCGCGCCAAAGAGATATTTAGATTTCATTAATTTTGAAATCTTCATGCAATATATTGCGAATAAACAGTGGAAAAAACTTTGGGCGTTTGCACATAAAAAAGGCGTTAAGATTATCGCGGACTGCCCATTCTATGTCGGTATCGACTCGGTCGATTGCTGGATGCATAAAGATCAATTCTTAATGGATGAAAAATACAATCCCACAATGGTCAGTGGTTGCCCACCAGATGCCTTCTCTGATGATGGCCAATTATGGGGCACACCAATTTATGACTTCGCTAAAATGAAGGAAGATAACTATCAATTCCTCGTTGATAGAATAGGTTATTTAGGATCAACATGTGATATCCTCCGTTTAGACCATTTCCGCGCTTGGGATACATATTGTGTCATTCCTGCGGAAGATACTAACGCAAGACGTGGCAAATGGGAAATCGGACCTCGTTATGATTTCTTTGACGCCTTATATAAGAAATATCCAAACATTCAATTAATCGCCGAAGACTTAGGTGATTTATTCCCTGGTGTTCACGAATTAAGAGACCATTATAATCTCCCAGGTATGTTCATCATGGAATTCTGCATCTTCGATTGGAACGCATTTTCTAAAGAAAATCAAATTGTCTATCCAGGAACACATGATAACCAAACCTTATATGGATGGTATAAGTCCTTACAACCACATCATTTTGAAATGCTCAATAAGAGACTCAATTATCCAAAGAATCTCTATAAAGCAATCTTTGATTACATTTGGAATGCGACAAGCTATATGACCATCTTCCCACTTCAAGATTTATTGAAGCTCGATGATCGCGCTAGACTCAATAATCCAGGCACCACGAACGACACCAACTGGGCGTGGAAACTCAAGGATATGTCCTGGCAAAAGAAGGTTAAATTCGGACAATAATTATGGAAGTTAATTCTCTCTCCATTTCCTATCAGAAAAACAATCAAGTCGCCGTCATTAAAGACCATCTTTTCCTCTTAGTTAATGAAATCGCTTATGGAAGTGAAGAAATCACTTATTTCATCAAAAGCGAAATCGTTAATTTATATAAAGGAAATAAGATTAAAGAGAAATCATTCGCTAAAAGAATGAATATCATCTCTCATAAATTGATGCGTTTCTTAAAGAAAAATCACATTAAAGAAATACCTTTATACTCCATCAATTTATGCTATATCGATGTCTGTGATGTTCACGTCTTTTCAATCGGTGATAACGCCTCTTATATACATAAAAAAGATGAAAGAGATTCCTTCCTTTTTGATAAGAGTAGAGGAGACAGCAAATATTTCTATCCTCAGTTAAAAGAGAAGATTAAAGTTAAACATCTCAAGTTTGATATAAATCAACTCTATAATGTCTTCTTGGTCAATAACGAATATTATTCCGCCTTCTATGAACACCGTTTGTTCAAGAATAGAAGAAGACTTTTTCATCCTTATTTAGACCTACAAGAAGTTAGCTTCCTATTGAAGGGATTTAATAAGAACAACATCACCGCGATTAAGGTGACATTCTAACTAATAAAAGAGGGTAAATTCCTATTGGAACTAACCTTCTTTTTTATTTTTGGCCACACGATAGTATAAATTAAAAATTTATCTATGCTCATTCTTAACCTAATTGTATTTTTATATTAAAAAAACAATAAAAGAATGCTAAAATATTTTCCGTATATAAAAAGCGATAATTATAATCTCAACTCATTGCTTTTTGTTTAATTCTAGTGGAGGTTTCTTGTATGAAAAGAACACGTTTGCTATTTACATCTCTTTTCGCTTTGCTTTTAAGCGGATGTAATGCAAATTTTACTCATCAACTCGAGCAAGAAGAACCCGATAACGCGACTTATGGCCAAAGATTAGTAGCGGATTTCAATCAACCAGATATCCAATATAAATCCGTGACCAGAGCGAAAGTCTCCGCTTCATCCGTTAAAATTCATTATCACAACGATGACAAATTATGTGGATCACGTGAATTTTGGGTGTGGTGTGATGGTGTTAATGGTTCCGCATTCGCTCCTCAAACAATCAGTTCCGACAAAAAAGACATGACCCTTTCTATTACATTTACCGGTGATTATGAACATTTCGCTGGTAAGAAGGGCATTTATTTTATCGTCAAATTCAAAGGTAATTGGGACAACCAAAGTGACAATATGTACGTTGATTATTCCGAATTCACCCCAGATGGTAATGGAATGAGCGAAGTTTGGTGTATTCCAGGCGAAGGTAACGCTGTCGAAATGTATAAAACCGAAGCGGAAACCAAAATGGATCGTTTCCAACTCGCTTCATTTAAGGATTGGAAGACCATTTCTGTTATCGCAACAGCGGTTCCTCAAACCTATCGTTTATACGCTTTAACCGCGAACTATATGAAGATTTCTTCTGTGGCCACACAAGAAGATTTAGATAAATATTTAATCGCTCAAGGTAGTACTCCAACATGTACCGATGTGGAATACAACAGCTTACCTTGTAAACAATTTGATATTAAGCTCAATTACACCGCTAAAGTGAACGTTCAATATTATATTGAAGGTGTCTTCCCTCAATATAAGTCTTACACCAAGACAAAATACGTCAGTTTCCATTCACTTTATGAAACACCAAGATTTAAACAATATTACGAATATACCGGTACCGATTTAGGTGCTACATATGAAAGCAAAACAAGCACCACATTCAAAGTGTGGGCACCAACCGCTGCTCGTGTGCGTTTATTACTCTATAAGAGTGGTATCCCTGAATCCTTAACCGAAGATTATGATGTCCCCGGTGGTGACGATTCCTATTCCGGATACGACATGGCTTTCCAACCAGGTGGTATTTGGCAAATCACCATCAAAAATAGAGATTTACATGGCGTTTATTACAACTATTACGTCGTGAACTCCAATGGTAAAGTCACCGCGAATGACCCATACGCAAAAGCTTGTGGCGTCAATGGTGCTCGTTCCATGGTGTGCGATTTCTCCTTAACCAATCCTGAAGGTTGGGATGATATCCCACTCGTATGGAATAACCAACCAGGTTTTGATATCGCTCATCCAAATGATTTATCAATCTATGAAACACATATCCGTGATTTAACCATGGATGAAACATGGAATGGTAGTGAGATGAGAGGTACCTATTCCGCGTTTATCGAAAGTGGTACAACCTATGAAAAGAATGGTTACAAAGTCACCACAGGTTATGATCACTTAATCGAAATGGGTGTCAAAGCCATTCAATTAGAACCTGTCTTTGATAGCGATAACTTAGAACAAATCGGCGCGCGTAGTTATAACTGGGGCTATAACCCACTCAACTACAACTGCGTTGATGGTAGCTACGCTACAAACCCATATCAAGGTTCCGCCAGAATTAAAGAATACAAACAATTAATCCAAAAATTTGCTTCTAACACTGATGAAGCTGGCGATAAACAACCAGTGAGAATCGTTATGGACGTCGTTTATAACCACGTCGCAAGCGCTCCATCATCATGTTTTAACAAAATCATGCCAAAATATTACTTCCGTTATCGCGCAGATGGTTCCTATCACGATGGAACAGGCTGTGGTAACGAAGTTAAAACAGAAGCCACAATGATGAGTAAATACATCGTTGAATCCCTCTGCTGGTGGGCTAAAGAATACAAGATCAAAGGCTTCCGATTCGACTTAATGGGCAACATTGACTATATGACCATTAAAGAAGCAGCCAAAGCTTTATATAAAATTGATCCAGATATTTACCTCTATGGTGAAGGCTGGTCAGGTTACGGCGGTTGTAACATGGATAATGGCGAAGGTGGCCAATACTATGGCAACTGGGGCGCCAATACATGGACCGTTTATAACAAATTATATAAAGATGGCGAAATGTGCTATGTCGGTGGTTTCAATGACACCGCTAGAGACGCCATGAGAGGCGACAATAACTGGTTTGAAGATGGAAAGAACAACGATTCCTTCTTATCCACCAAGAACACAGGCGATAGAGCAGAAGCTGTTGCTAACATGCTCGTCGGTGTCCATAAGGGCACGGGTTCTTCACCAAATCAATGCGTAAACTACAATTCTTGTCACGATAACTTCACCTTATTTGACCAATTAACCAATTCCGTTGGTGCGGATGGTAATAATGGTTATTATCCAGGCGTTGTCTGCGCTGCTAGCGTTGCCGCTAACTGTGCCGTCATGTTCTCCAATGGTGTTGCATTCATGCAAGGTGGCGAAGAATTATTCAGAAGTAAAGTCGTCACAAACGACGAAGATTTAGAATTAGGCAAAGGTGATATCGTTACCGTCGCTGGTAAGAAAGTTTCCCATAACTCTTATAACTTATCCGACGATGTTAACGCCTTTAAATGGGATCGTAAGATTTACGTTGGCGATGCCTTTGTTCTTGACTACGTTCAAGAATTAGAAAAAGCCATCGAATTAAGAAATACCACATTAGAAAAATATTCCGAAGAAGACTTAGACTTTGTCTGGGTCCAAAATGGTTATAACGATGATGGTTCTGAAAAGTGGGAACCAAGAACTCCTACCAAGAACCCATTTAGTTCACAATGTCAAATTAATGTTTGGAATTATGGCAATAACTCCACTTGTATCGGTATGAAGAATAACAATCACTTCTTCTTCTTAGCCGGTTGTTGTGATGAAGCTATTAGCTTTGGTGCCTATGATGGCCTCGATAGCGGTGGTGTCAAATTCAATAAACAAGTGTTCTGTTCCAATCCAAAAGATGGTGGATTCACCCATCCACAAACTGGTTATATCAAACTAGGTTGGGATACCTGTGTTTGTTTAACCAAGAATAGTTAAGGAGGCTTTTGAAAATGAAAAAGTTTAAACTCCCTTTATTCCTTCTCCTCGCTGCATGTTCGGCATCAGCTCTAGCTGGTTGTAAAAAGAGCAGTGATGATGACCCTGATGATCCAGATGATGGCTATGTCACGGTTAATTTCTACCTCGACTACAACAAAGAAGCCGCTGGAGAAATCTATGACACCCAAAAGGTGAAAAATGGTTCTAAGGTTACTGAACCTGCAAAACCAACAGAAGCCCCATTTCCCGAATTTCCTAACTTCCTCGGTTGGAGTGAAAAGGAAATTATCGATAACAAGAGCGACCTTTGGAATTTTTCCAAAAACAAAATAAAAACCAATTACAGTGAATTCTCATTATTTGGTATATGGGTCGCTGAAGGAGAAAACTAATTTATGAAAATTAAATTTCTAGCCCCTTTATTCGTCTTTGCTCTTATTCCAGTAACGCTTGCTGGTTGTAGCAAAAAAGAAAAAGAGGATCCAACCCCTCCATCAGGTGGTCCTATTGAAAATGATTCTGGTTTACCCACAATTACATCTTATTTAGATGAACCATCCGTGCAAATCCATTATCAAAGAACATCTGATTCCTACACCCATTATGGTTTGTGGTTATGGTCAGAAGGTAAAGAAGGTTCGGAATATGAATTCAATTATTCCGATGATTATGGCGTCATCGCTTATTATCCTTTATCCACCTTTGGTAATCCAAAAAGCTTAGGATTTATTGTTAAACAATTATTCTCCTACGCTGGTGATGGTGTTTGGAAGAAAGACTATGGTCAAGATCGCTTTATCGATTTTGACATGCTACAAGCGGATGAGCACCAATCCTATAATATTTATTTATTAAATAAAAAAGGTACCGTGTATACGGATAAAGAAAGAACCAAAGTGATGAACGCGGTTAATCTTTGTAAATTCACCACCGCCAAACAAATTAAAGTCGAAGCTAACAACCCATTAGAAGGCGTCACTTTAAGAAAGAATGGTGAAGTTATCACCCCAGAAGTCTCTATTTCTAGTGATAAATCCTTATACACCTATAAATTAGATGAACCCGCGGATATCGCGGATAGCTATCAAGCCGAAATCGACTTCGGTAACAATATGAAATGCGTTAAGAGTGTTTCCGCTCGTGCGTTATATAATGCTGATTTCGATGCAAAATATAACTATGATGGTGAATTAGGCGCTATCTATAGTGCACAAAGCACCACATTCAAAGTTTGGTCACCAATCAGCCAACAAATCGAATTAAGAATTTATGAAAACGGCACACCAACAAGTGTGGATCCTACAAAAGGTGATGATACCTTCACTAAATATGACATGGTCAAAGGTGAAAAAGGTGTCTTCTCCGTTACCGTTGATGGCAATTTAGCCGGTAAATACTACACATATTTCGTGACCAACTCCGCTTATCCTAACGGTAGAGAAGTCGTTGACCCATACGCATTAAGCGCTGGTGTTAGTGGACTTCGTGGTATGATCGTTGACTTCAGCGATACCAATCCTGAAGGTTGGGATAATGTTGAATACATGCAATATGACCGTAAAGAATTAACAGTGTATGAAACCCATATCGCCGAACTCACATGTTCCGAAACTTGGGGTGGTACACCAGAAAACGCCAAATTATTCAAAGGCTTCTATGAAGCCGGCACCACATACACCAAGAATGGTACCACCGTCAAAACCGGTTTTGATCACATTAAAGAATTAGGCGTTAACGCTGTGCAAATCATTCCTTTATTTGACCAAGCAAATAATGAAACCAAAATGTCCTTTAACTGGGGCTATAATCCACTTAACTACAATGTTGTAGAAGGTGGCTATTCCTCTAATCCATTTGATGGTTTAGTGAGAATTAGAGAATTCAAAGAATTAGTAAAAGCATATCACGACGCGGGTATCGCCATTATCATGGACGTTGTTTATAACCACGTTAATGGTTTAAGTGGCTGTAACTTCGATGTCTTAATGCCTAACTATTATTTCCGTTACGCGGATAATGATTCTCCATCCAATGGTAGTGGATGCGGTAATGAAACCGCTTCTGATAAATACATGTTCAGAAGATTCATGATTGATTCCACAAAATTCTGGACTGAAGAATACAAATTAGATGGCTTCCGTTTTGACTTAATGGGTATCCATGATGTGGAAACCATGAACCAATTAGACGCCGCAATTAAAGAAATCAATCCAAAATCCACCATTTATGGTGAACCATGGGCCGGTGGCGATATCGCTATGCCAAGCGGATTCACACCAGCTAACCAACAAAACGCTTCCCAATTTGTCGGATATGGTCAATTCAACGACAAGATGAGAGATGCGATGATTAAATCCGGTATGAACACCGTTGGTAACAAAGGTTGGACTAACCAAGCCGAACACGTCGTTCCATGCGATGAAATCGTCGATGGTATGAGAGGTATTACATCCGGTGCTACCGATGATCCCAATAAGACCGTTAATTATGTTTCCTGTCACGATAACTACACCGTACATGATAGATGTATCGTCGCTGGTATCTCTGATGAAGCATTCATTAAGAAAGTCAATATCTTATCTAACTCCTTAGTCTTCACCTCTCAAGGCACCACATTCATGCTCGCTGGTGAAGAAATGATGAGAACCAAAATCATCTATGATGAAGATGGTAATGTCGTCATGGCAAAAGACGAAGATGGCAATCCATTAAATAGACCAGATGTCAGTGGTAACTCCTATTCATCTAACTATTTAACTAACCAAATCGATTATGCCTTAAAGATCAAACATCAAGATTTGTTTGAACAATATCAAAAACTCATCGCTTTAAAACAACAAGCGGAAGGTTTACATCGCGACACTGCTGCTCCTGCAGACACCGTTCGTGCATATGACAAACAAATCATCAAAACATCATTCGTTTGGGATGGTAAAACAGTCGAAGCATGGCATGCTGCTCCATCATTAACAATGACACAAGAAGTTGATGTTAGTGGTAAGACAATTTATCTTGACACACTTGGTAAGACACCAACCAATGGCAAGATCACATTATCCCCATTTGAAACATTAATTATTGTTAATCAATAATAAGAAATAAAAGAGGCCTCAAAAACCTCTTTTTCTTATGTTTTTAAGCTTATTTACTTATTACAAAGTAATAATTAAAATAATTTGACAAAACTCAAGAATAACATTATAGTAATTTTGTTAAGATAATTTTTTAGGAGGAAATCTTTTTAATGAAAAAATTATTTTCAATTGCGTTAGGCGTCTTAATGGCCGCAGGTCTCGCAGCTTGTGGTGGCACAAAATTCAGTGACAAAGTCTTATCCGCAGGAGAAGGACATTCCGTTCACTATGCTGGTGCCGTTACAGGTGGTTGGACTGCCACAGATGCAAACGCCATGGAAGCAACATCTGTTGCTAAAGTCGCCGAAGCCGACAAAGCAGTTGCTAAGAAATTAGCCAAACACAAACTTGACTGGCTCTACATCAAAGAAGGTTTAACATATGGTGTTGAATCTGGTGGTTGGAAAGCCAACTTCAAGAAAGATGGTAAAGTTTACCAAGCCGATGCTTCTTATACAGTCAAAGCCATTTGGGTCGATGCTGATGAAGCACAACAATGGGTCTCCGATCCAAAAACAGCTCACGCTGAAGCATTAAATGACAATGTCTTCTTCCCAACATGGCAAGAAGATGCCGATGCTGATGGATTCGCATGGGATCAAAACCCAGTCGTCACAGGTGGTGCTGGTGTCTACACATTAGTCGTTGCTAAATATACTAGAACATCCACAGCTAAAGACGCAGGCTACGCAATGGCCTTAATCAAAACCGAAGATAAAGAAGGTATCGCATACGAAAAACAATTCGTCTTCGATCACTATCGTTTAGTCGGTTCCATCAATAGTTGGAACAACAACGACACAGCCGCTGCTGTTCAATTTGATAAAGACAACAACCAACTCGAATATACATTCGCCGTTGATGATCAATTCAAAGTTATCCAAGCTGATGCTGAAGGTAATGGTACTTGGACAGGTGATATGGGCTTTGCTGCCTTAGATCCAGCTTCCACAGCCGCCGCTTCATTCGCTGACGAAGGTGGTAACTTCAAAGTCGTCACAGCCGGAACATATGTTCTCAAAGTTGTTGAAGGCAAAGTTAACATTTCCGCTAAATAATTAAGTCTATTAACGCTTAATAAGGAGAGGGTGACCTCTCCTTTTCTTTATGCTTTTATTGTGTTAAATAAGATAAAAATGCTATCATAAACTAAAGGTGAAAATTATGAAAAAACGCAATCTAATTGGTTTTGGTGGCCTCTTTATTCTTTTACCATTGATAAGTGGTTGTCAAAATAACTCCAAATCCACATTTACCATCACATGGAAAAACTATGACGGCACTGTTTTAGAGACAGATAATGAAGTGAAAAAAGGCGCTATGCCATCTTATGATGGCGCTACTCCTGTCAAAAATAGCGATGCCTCTAATCTTTATTACCATACTGGTTGGGATCCCGAAGTAGTAGAAGTGAAGAAAGATATGGTATATACCGCTCAATTTGCTTCTAAATCCCTTTCTGGATTAAGCGAAGATCCCGATGGATATGAAGATGTCTTACCCGAAAAGATGTCTGAAGGTGCTATATTCCATGCCTTCTGTTGGAAATTTAAAGATATTACCAATAATTTAGAATCAATCGCCGCAGCGGGATTTAAGAGTGTTCAAACATCTCCTGTCCAAGAACCAAAAGGTGGCGGTTCTTCCTGGTGGAGTTATTATCAACCAGTGAGCTTTACCGTCGCTAATAATTCCGGTTTAGGTACTAAACAAGACTTAATTGATTTATGTACACGTGCCCACGAATTAGGAGTTAACGTCATCGCTGATATCGTCTTTAATCACCTTGCGAATGTTAATGATGATACTTTAGAAAGCGATGGAACACCTGTTGTTTCCCCGGAAGTTAAAAATTTTGAACCTTATATTTATGAACATCGTAATGATGCCTCTAACCCCACATTCCATCACAATAAGAATGCCAGTGGTAGTGGCGCGATTACTCAATATTATGCCTATGGCGCGCTCCCCGATTTAAATACCGGAAACGAATACGTACAAGAAAGAAGTTTAGCTTTATTAAAAGAATGTATTGATATCGGTATTGATGGATTTAGATTTGACGCGGCAAAACATATTGAAACGCCAGATGATCCTGATTATCCAAGTGATTTCTGGGTCAATACCTTAATGGCCGCGAAAACATATTATAAAAATAAAAATAATAAGGATTTATTCGCGTATGGTGAAGTTTTAGGTGAACCTGGCGGTAACCGTAAAATTGAAGCTTATACAAAGTATATGGCGGTCACAGATGACGGCTATATCGGTAAAATCAATACCTTAAGCGCGAATAAAGTCGCCGAAGCTAATTACACCAAAGATACTGACGCCGCTAATATCGTCACTTGGGCGGAAAGTCATGACACATATACCACTGATAAGAGCCATCAAACAAAGCAAAGATTAATGAAAAACTACGCTGTTTTGGCTTCTAGAAGTGAATCTAGACCATTATTCCTCGCCCGTCCAGATGATGCCTTTGCCGTTGGCAAAGTCGCTGATTATACCTTTGAAGATGAAGGCGTCGCCGCCCTCAATCATTTCCATAATCGCTTTGTCCATGTAAATGACAATATGTCTAGCCAAGGCAAGACCTTTATTAACCAAAAACAAGAT
The DNA here is from genome assembly GCA_024696885.1 of Bacilli bacterium. Classification (GTDB taxonomy): domain Bacteria; phylum Bacillota_I; class Bacilli_A; order RFN20; family CAG-826; genus CAJOLV01. Next base: position 65,022 of record JAILGI010000003.1, on the reverse strand, counting down.
GGTAACACCGTTGGCGCCGTTATCGTTAATTACGATAAGAATAGCTCCATGGTTTCCGTTAAATTAGATAAATTCGCAAGTGGTATCTACTATAACCAAGTAGATGGTAGTGAAGTGAAAGTTGTCGATGGTTATTTAACCGCTGATAGTGGTGAAGACGGCATCATCGTCTTAACCAAGAGTAAAAATGATTTATTACCACGCTTAGACATCTCCTCTAGAGGTGGAAGTTTCGCTGGTAGCTTAGATATTCAAGTTTCCTATAAACACGCCTTAGAAGCGACATATTCCATTAATGGAAGCGCTCCTCAAGCATTAACAAACAATAGCAAAATCACAATTGGTGATGTTGTCGATGATAATAATCAAGTCACCTTAGCGATTCACCTCGCAAATGGTGATAAAGTTGTGGACCGTGAATACGTCTATAGCAAAATTGAATTAATTCCTGGTTACTTTAACGTAGTTAACATTAACCCAGCATATTTCACAGATTATGAATTATATATGTGGAGTTGGAATCCAGGAAAGTGGAGCAAAGATTACACAGTCCAAGATGATGTCGTCTTAGTGGATACCACAAACATTACTGTTGGTTTCTTATTCGCTATCTTCCCGAAGGGTTATACTATTTCTAATCCAAATGTTTGGGATAGCCACTGTTTAAAACAAACTGGTGACATTAAAGGTGCGACCTTACAAGCTGGTTTCTACGATGCATCTGATTTCTAAAATATGAGTAAAAACAACATCAGAACATACCCCGTGAAGGGACTAGTTATTTTCTGTTTAATTGGTTTTTTGATTTGTACACCCGCTTTTATATGGTTTCTATTCATCGAAGAACTATTAGTCTTTAGAGTGCTCGTTTATATTTTCTGCCCGATGTTTTCTTTAATCGCTTTAATAACGATTATCGACCAATTATTCCATTATGTGGAAGTGAAAGAAGACGTGTTTATTAACCACATCGTCTTCTGGACCAAAAAGGTCAAAATTGAGAAAATAGAGCGTTTTGAGATATGTGAAGGCATCTATTATATTTATTATCTAAATAAGAAAATAGCGTCTTTCCCTTCTCAAGTCGTCGGTGCGGATCGCGTTGTAATCGCCCTAGAAAGACATGGTGTAATACCCAAAAAAGTGAAGGGAAAAACCAAAGGTTATTAGTAAATAATAAAGAAATAAAAAAATATAGTTTATTTTCTTCAAAAAAACGTTAAAATTATAATTAGCAAAATAATATAACAAAATATTATGTCTCAGGAGGCTATTTATGGCTAGTTTAAAATTGAGCCACATTTACAAGGTTTATGACAATGGACATAAAGCTGTTAATGATTTTAACATTGACATTCAAGACAAAGAGTTCATCGTCTTCGTCGGTCCATCTGGATGTGGTAAATCCACAACCCTCAGAATGGTTGCTGGTTTGGAAACCATCACCGCTGGTGACTTATTCATCGGTGACACATTAGTTAACGAATTAGAACCAAAAGATAGAGATATCGCCATGGTGTTCCAAAACTATGCTCTTTATCCACATATGACCGTCTATGAAAATATGGCGTTCGGATTAAGAAATAGAAAGATGCCAGAAGAAGAGATCAGACAAAAAGTTCTCGAAGCTGCAAAGATTCTCGATATCGAAATGTATCTCGATAGAAAACCAAAGGCTATGTCCGGTGGTCAAAGACAACGTGTCGCTTTAGGTAGAGCATTAGTTCGTAATCCAAAGGTCTTCTTATTAGATGAACCATTATCTAACTTAGACGCGAAACTCCGTGCCGCAATGAGAACGGAGATCACAAAGTTACATAAGAAATTAGCAACAACATTCATCTACGTTACCCACGACCAAGTCGAAGCTATGACTATGGGTACCAGAATCGTTGTTATGAAACTCGGTTATGTCCAACAAATCGATACCCCAATGAATTTATATAATAAACCATATAATAAATTCGTCGCTGGATTCATCGGTTCCCCACAAATGAACTTCTTTGATGTCACATTAAATCGTAAAGGTGATTTAGTGGAAGTCGAATTCAAAGATGGTTCCAAGATTAACTTACCATATGAAAGAGTTTGTAAAATTCACGATTCCTACCTCCATGGTGGTGTCAAAGTCATCTTAGGTATCCGTCCAGAACACATCTCAATCTCTGAAAAAGCCACTGGCTTAAAGTGCCAAGTCAACACAGTTGAACACTTAGGTAATGAATGCATCGTCTACGGTGAAATCGGACAAAGTAGTGAAGAATTCACCATGAAGGATGAAGGCAAGAATATCATCGTCAAAACCATTGAAGGTACACCAGTTAATGCAGGTGATACAATTAACCTCTTATTAAATGAAGAAAAGATTCATTTCTTCGACAGCGAAACTGAAATTACATTAATGTCCCCAATCCCAGCATTCTCTTTATTCGAAGCCAAGAAAGCTGGCGAAAAGATGGACATCTTTGGTTCCAAAGTTGACATCCCAGATGCCCTCAATCGTGTCTTAGAAGGTGTCAATAACTTCGCATTAGAAATTCCTCCACACGCTATCGTGCCAGGAAAAGACTTCACATTGTCAGTGAAAGAAGTCCAAGAAATCGAAGGCAAACGCTTAGCCTTATTAACAGTTGGTGATAGATATTTATTCGCCCTTGTTGATGATAAAGTTAAGGCCGGTTCCAAATATTCATTCAATTTATTGAATGATCAAATCCGTGTCTTAGTGGAAGGCAAGTCCGTCCTCGAACCAATTGGAGATCACGAAGCATTATTAGGTACATTTGCCAAACGTGAACTCAAAGAACACGGTGAAAGAGTCTTACACTTCGACTATGTCATCGATGGTGTCGCCATTGAAGGCCCACAAGCCAATGGTTACAAGATCAACTCCGTCGAAGGCAATGCTTGCTACAAGAAACAATATCGTTATGGATTCTTACGTAGTAACATTGAAGTCGTTGAAGAAGGTGGCATCCACGCTAACGTCGTTGATACCTTAGATTATGGCAATGTTAAATTCGCCGTCTTAGATGTCAATGGTCAACGCATACTCTATGAAGTAGCAAAAGATTTCGATCAAAAAGAACTTCAATTCCTTGTCAAAGGTGAAAACATCGAAGTTTATCAAATCGAAATTGATATGCGTATTTGCTAATCAAACTTTAAAACATAAAATGAAAGAGGGATTATTCCCTCTTTTTTTATTGCTAAATTAGTTATAAAATAGAAATACTATGGAAGAAAAAATAGCGGAAAACATTAAAGAAGAAAGGGGTAAAAACGCGAAACCTTTGTTTATGCAACGCCTCGCTGGCGGCTTAATTGACGTCTGTATTATCTTCCTTGTTTACTGGGGACTCATGAATTTATTTATGCGTTCCTCTATGGCGTATTACTATAACCGCAACGAAACAGAAATGAGTGAGATTCGCGATGGTTATTATTTAGAAAGTGGATATGGTGAAAAAGTCGTCTTAACCGAAGAAAACGAAAATCAATATTCAACCTACATTGTGTACACTGATGAAGACGAAACAAAGTATGTCGTGGTGAAAAAAGACAACCCTTCAGATGTGGAAAAAGAGAAGCTCGTAACCTATTTAAATAACGATAAAAGATATCAAACTTTATACTTTGATAGTCGCGTGATTGTCTATGGCATAAGCGCTCTTGCGGGCTTTATTTCCACATGTACGTTTTTGATGGTCGTTCCTTTATTCAATAAAAGAAGAGTGTCAATTGGCGGTTTATTCTCTGAACAAGGCCTATTTTCCTTGCGTTTTGAAAGCTACGCTCATTGGTATCACGTAGTGTTACGCTATTTCTTTATCTATATTTTTGAATTTGCTTTGCCATTCTTATTCTTTGAACTTTATACCTTCTTTGTCGTTCCTTTAATCTTCCTTCTTGTGGCTTCGATCAACCACAATGGTCGCTGCTTCCATGACTTTGTTACTCGTACCAAACTCATCGATAAACGCACCTATTCACCAATGGTGGAAATCGAAGATTAACCTATCTTAAAAATGAGGTTGAAAAATGCGCGAAATTAATGCGCGTTTTTTATTGCGAAAGCACATATATAAATATATAATTTTCTTGAACAAGTCCTTACGGACACTATAGGAGATAATTTTATGAAAAAAGGTTCAATTTTCTCTGCTGTTCTTCTAGCTGCAATGCTAGCCGGCGGAGTTTCAGCCTGTGGTGGAAGCGGTAATACCGTTACCTTATGGGTTGGAAGTGAATCTACTGACTTCTACAAAGACGTCGCAACAGAATTTGCGAAAGAATATGCAGAAGCTGGTGGTAAGAGCTACAAGATCAAAGTTGTCGGTGTCGACACTGGTTCTACCGGTGGTCAAATGACATCTGATGCCTCTGCTTGTGGTGACATTGTTGTTACAGCTCACGACAATGTCGGTAAAATCGTCGAGAAAGGAAAGGCCCTTGCGTTCACTGATGAAGCGTTAATCAACCAAATTAAAGCTGATAATAGTGAAGAATTCCAAAGCGTTTGTCAAGTTGCCGTCGGCGCAAACAAGACAAAATACTTCTTCGCAAGTCCATTCATTTCCCAAGCTTTGTTCCTTTACTACAACAAGCAATATGTTACCGCTGATCAAGCTAAGACATTCGAAGGTTTAGCCCAAGCTGGCGCTCAAGCCGGTGGTAAAAAAGGCTTCACAATTGTGGGAACCGATGGCTTCAACTATTCCTTCAACTTATTAGCTAGAAAAGCTAGCGATAACTCCACAACATTAAGACTTTACGAAGACTTTGATGTTGATAACTGTTACGCCCAAGGCGATGACGAAGTCGCTTCATTACAATGGGCAAAACGTGTCTTCAATGAATCCACCGGTGGTTTATTACCATCCGACTCCGGCTGGGCTGTTGAAGTTAAAAACGGCAACGCATTAAGCGTTATCGGTGGTGCATGGCATTATAAAGCCTTCTCCGCTGCTATCGGTGAATCCAATGTTGGTATCACTAAAATCCCAACCTACACATTAACAAGTGCTGATGTTTCTGGCACAACAATGAGTCCAAATACAGTTATGCAAGGTGGATCCTTCGCTGATTGTAAAGTTATGCTCATCAACGCCGCCAAAGGCGAAAAGAAACTCGATTTCGAACAAAAATTAATTGCTAAATTATGTAGCAAAGACGTTCAAGTCCAATCCTTCGTTAAATGTAATAACGTTCCTGCCTTCAATGGTGCGTTAGAAGCTTTAGAAGAATACAATACTGCTCATCCAGGTGAAATCAATGCATTATCACTCGAATTAGCAAAAGCACAAAACCAAATGTTCAGCTATAGCATTCCTCAACCATTCGTTACAGGAAAACTCAATACCCGTTATTATCAAAAACAAGCACCAGATATTTATAAGAACTTCATCGCCGGCACAATCGAAGATTCTGCTCGCCAAGTCTTATACAAGATGCAATACATCTGGCAAAAAGGTGCTGAACCAGAAGAAATTCCTGGCTCATTACCAGCGGATATTGACTAATATTATTTCGAATTAAATTAAATGTAATTTACGATTAAAAATTTAAGCGAAAGGAGTAGATGTATGGATAATTCTATTAATGCCAGCGAAAAGAAACCAAATATCTTTCAAAGATTTGGCCGTGGATTCGTCCAATTTTGGAAAGATTTCGGACATGGCTTCGTGAATTTCTTCAAGAAGCTAGGTAGTGGTTTCAAGAATTTCTTTGTCAATTTCGGCAAGAGATTCGCTGATGGCTCTATCGGTACAAAATTGTCCCACTTCATCATGGGCGCTGGTAGTTTTTATCACAAACAATACATCAAAGGCGCTATCTTTCTAATCTTACAAGTCTTGTTTATCCTCTTTATGGTCATGTGTCCAACGGTTAACGGCACACCATATGGATGGAAAGCTCTTGGAAACTTAGCACTTAAAGGAAATCCTGGCGGTTATGACGACATGGGTCGTTTAATCGAAGCAGACGATTCCACCTTGTTCTTACTCTTCGGATTAGTGACAATCGCTATTATCATCTTATTCATCATTGTTTACTTAGTAAACATTGCCAGCTCTTATAAAGCTGACCAAGATGAAAAATCCGGTAAGAAACCAACATCATTTAAAGAAGACTGGGGCAACTTATTAGACTCCAGATTCCATATTTTGATGCTCACCCCAACATGTATCGCCGCGTTGGTCTTCACAGTCATTCCAACCATCTTCATGATTAGTATGGCTTTCTCAACATACAACATTGTTGATATGAACGATGCGACCGAACCATATATGAAGAACTTATTCCACTGGAATGGACTCACAAACTTCATTGACTTATTCAAAGGTAAAACAACCTTAGGTCATGAAATTGGCGCCAGATTCTTCCCAGTCTTAGGCTGGACATTCATCTGGGCATTCTTCGCCACAACAACCTGTTATTTCGGTGGTATTTTACTCGCCTTATTAATTAATAAAAAAGGTTTACAATTTAAAAAGGTTTTTAGAACCATCTTCATTTTAACCATTGCTATTCCTCAATTTATTTCCCTCTTAGCGATGAGAAACTTATTGAACGGTAATGGTCCTGTTAACCAAATCTTAATGAACTTTGGCTGGATATCTAAGCCAATCGGTTTCTTAGGAAACAATACGGTTGGTGATAATCCATATCTCGCCAAAGTCATGGTTATTATCATTAACATGTGGCTCGGTGTTCCATACACTATGTTAATGACATCCGGTATTTTGATGAACATTCCAACCGACTTATACGAAGCCGCAAGAGTCGATGGAACATCTCCAATTAAGATGTTATTCAAGATTACATTCCCATATGTTTTCTTCGTCACAATGCCATATTTGATTTCTTCCTTCGTCGGAAATATCAACTCCTTCAATACGATCTTCTTGTTGACCGGTGGTGGTCCATCCGTCGTCGGTGGAACATACGTCGCTGGTGAAACAGACTTACTCGTTACATGGTTATATAAATTAACCATCGATAACGGTGAATATAACACCGGTGCTGTTGTCGGTATTCTTACCTTCATCATCACAGCGACAATCACACTTATTGCGTACCGCAATAGTAAATCTTACAAAGAGGAGGATACTTTCCAATAATGAAACAGAAAAAAGTATTGCTCACGATCAGAAGTCGTGCCATCCTCTCAAGAACCTTATCTTATTTAGGCCTTGTTACGTTATCACTCATCTGGATTATTCCAATTTTCTGGATTGTCCTCAGTGCGTTCCGTACCGAAGTTAATAGTGACGGCCAATTAATTGGTATCGTTGTTTCTAACTACTTCCCAAAGAAGTTCGGCGTCCAAAACTTCATTAACTTATTCCAAGGCCAATTCTACGGCGTTAAAGGTGTCTTCCCAAGATGGATTCTTAACACCTTAATCGTCGCTGTTGTTGACTGTTTAATTTCCACATTCTTAGTACTCTCTGTTGCGTACTGTATGTCTAAATTAAAATTCAAAATGCGTAAACCATTCATGAACCTCACAATGATCCTTGGTTTGTTCCCAGGCTTCATGTCCATGATTGCTATTTACTTCTTATTAAAATCCATCGGATTAGCGGGTAATTCCGCTGATAACGCATGGTTAAATATCGTTGGTTTAATCCTCGCTTATTCCGCCGGTGCTGGTATGGGCTTCCAAGTTGCCAAAGGCTTCTTCGATGTTCTCCCAAGTTCCTTGGTCGAATCTGCGAAACTTGATGGTTGTTCCAACTTCAAGATTTTCTGGAAGATTATTCTCCCATTATCTAAACCAATCATTATTTATACCGCTTTAATGTCCTTTACAGGACCATGGATGGACTTCATCTTTGCCAAAGTTATTATTGGTACAGGCGCCCCAGAATGTTGGACCGTTTCCGTTGGTCTATACTCACTCTTGTTTGGTGCTCAATCCGATGTTAACTTCTTCACACAATTCGCCGCAGGCTGTGTGTGCGTAGGCATCCCGATTGTTGGCTTATTCATGTTCTTACAAAAATACTACGTCGAAGGTGTTACCGCCGGCGCAGTGAAAGGTTAGGAGGTCAGTTATGCATAGCGAATTAACTCCATTCCGTATTTGCCGCAATGCAATTATTGGATTAGTGCTCTCCTTAGGGTTGTTGATCACAACACTCTGCTTACCTTTCTATTCATATCGTTATTTCACAATTAACGAAACGATGAAATTTATCGATGTCGCTAAAGCGAATCATCATATCGCGGTTCCTTTAGCAGGCGCAATTCTCGCTTTGGTGTTCATTGTTGCCGCTGTCATCTTGATGCTCTTTGTTTCTAAAAACAAAATCGTTCAATTTGTCGCTAAAACATTGACCATTCTTGCCGCATTCGCGTTCATTGGTTTATTCTTTACCGCCGCCGTGCGCTTATTAGTTATTCCTTATGAATTCGATTATATTGCGTCACAAACATTAGAATCTGGCTATTTAGTTTACTTAGCCTACTTATTGTTCAGTGGTGTATTATCTTGCTACATCCTGGCCATTCACGAGAAATAGGAGGAAATGATTATGAAAAACAATAAAAAACTTATCTCCTTAGGTTTATTATCCCTCTTACTCGTTGGATGTAACCATGGTGGTGTTAAAACCTACACAAAAGAACAATTTAAATCCTTCTATGATGGCATTAAATCTGAAGCTAACCGTAATTTCAAATTAGGTGACGCTATCGAAATTATCGTCAGTAGAAAAGAAAACAACACATCAAAATCTATCAAACTTGCTTCTTCTGGTATCAAAGAATGGGAAGGCGAGAAAAAATATGGTGAAGCTCTTGAATATTCATTAGATAAAACCGAATCTGGCGTTTCCACTAAATTCTCTGGATCCCTTTCTCACGTTAGTGAAGAAAAGACAATTACAGAGGATGAAGATTCCTATTTCCAAGAAAAAGCCGGCTATGTTTATTCAGAAGTTAAATCAGGTTATTCCCTTTCCGTTTCCACAAATACAACTGTGAAACATGAAAGCGCTGAAAAAACATCAGCGCCTGATACCACAACTGTTGAAAATACCTTCAATGAAAATACATCTGTCAGTAAAGTCACCGAAGGTGAATATGTTGTCGATAGAACCCAAAACGAATCTTATAGTTACAAAAAAGTCAATTCTAAAAACCCAACTATTGTTTATAAGAAAACAATAAATGAGTATAAGGAAAAGGCTGGTGTTGAAACTTTGAACAGTATTTCAAGTATTGATCATAACGTTTCTAGTGCTTCTTATATCGAAACAACAACTGGATTAAGACAAGTTTGGAGCAATAATAGTTGGGTCAATGAAAGTGGTACAAGCACAACCATTCAACACAGCAACTATGGCAAAGATAATTGGCAAATTGTCGAAACTACAGTCGTAGATACTTATGACGATAAAGGTTCATTAAATAATACAAAAGTTACTGTAAATACCTATGTCTTAAAAGATTTAGCATCTAACACATGGACATTAACAACCTCAGTGACAGAGACAGATAAAGATCCAGTGACTTACCCAGAAAAAGATGTGACAGAAGAAAAAGTCGCTCCATCATTTGATGGAACTCCATTTGAAGGAAAATTTGAACAAGAAAGTATGCTTGATGCCTTCAAAGCCACTGAAGGTTTAGCAGCTACAATTGATGAACTCAATTTCGAATATCATAAAGCGTATAACGATTTTGAAACCGCCTATTATCCAAAGGATGATTACGAAATTCTTTACCAAAACGGTGTTTATCAATATCGTGCCGCTATAGATGCAAACGAAACCAAATTCGTGCAATATTCCTTCTTTGATGAATCAATTTCTAACATCGATGGCACACCAGTTATCAGTGAAATCGCTTCCTTCACAAGAAAAGGTCATAGAGTGTATCAAGAAGATAAAGTTACATTTATCTACACTGCACTCACTCCATTAGCGTAATTATTTACACTTAAAAAATGCGGTCCTTCGGGGCCGCTTTTTTATTTGTAAGTGATAAATTGTTTTATTTATAAAATAAAACCTTGTTGTACTTATATTAATATTTTAAACTATATATGGAGTAATAGGAGGTTTTGATATGGCTTATGGATTACTTCATGACTTTTTAATGGGTCAATGTTTAGAAGCTCACAATTATTTTGGCGCGCATTTCTCTGAAGATGAAAGAGGTAGTGGCGTTACATTTAGACTTTACGCTCCAATGGCCGACGATGTCAGTGTTATCGGTGATTGGAATAACTGGGACGTCGGTGCTCACAAAATGCACAAAATCGATGACTGCGGTGTTTGGGAAGTATTTATTCCAAACTTAAGCAATTATCAATGCTATAAATTCCACTTCAAGAACGCAAAAGGACAATATGTCGACAAAATCGATCCATATGCTTTCTATAGTGAAAACCGTCCAGGTACCTGCTCACGATTATTCGATAATCGTAACTTTGCTTGGCACGATGATGAATGGTTACATCATAGAAGTAGAAACTTCGACGCACCAATGAGCATTTATGAAATGCACTTAGGTAGCTGGTTTGGTAAAGCCGCTGATGGTCATACCCTCTCCTATGAAGAAATCGCTGATCAATTAATTCCATATATCAATGGTATGGGCTATACACACGTGGAAATTATGCCTATCGTCCAACACCCATTTGATGGTTCTTGGGGATATCAAGCCACAGGTTTCTATTCCGTTGATTCAAAATATGGCAATCCATTCCAATTAATGTCATTAATTGACCGTTTACATCAAGCGGGAATCGGTGTCATCTTAGATTTTGCTCCTGTGCACTTTGCCTCTGACCGTTGGGCTCTCGCGGAATACGATGGCTCCTACTTATATGAATATAACAATCAATGGAGAGTTTCTCCTTGGGGCAGTTATCAATTCGATTTAGGCAAGGATCCAGTTCGTTCCTTCTTAATGAGTGCGATGAATTATTTCATCGATTACTTCCATTTCGATGGAATCCGTGTTGATGCGGTTAGTAACATCATTTATTACAATGGCGATTCCTCCATCGGTTTAAATGAAGGCGCTGTCGAATTTATTAAGAGATTAAATGCCAAAATCCATATCGCTCATGATTCCGTCATGATGATCGCTGAAGATAGCACAGCGTTCGCTGGCACCACAAAACCAACCGAATACGGTGGCTTAGGCTTCGATTATAAATGGGATTTAGGTTGGATGAACGATACTCTTAAATACTATGGTTTAGACCCAATCTATAAGAAATATGACCATAACAAACTCACCTTCTCCATGGCCTATTTCTACGCGGATAACTTCATGTTACCTCTCTCTCACGACGAAGTCGTGCATGGTAAAGGCACCATTATTAATAAGATGTGGGGCGATTATAACAACAAATTCGCCTTATTGAGAAACTTATATACCTATCAATTTGCCCATCCTGGTAAAAAACTCAACTTCATGGGCAATGAATTAGGTACATTTGATGAATGGAATGAATCTAAGGGCCTCCAATGGGACTTAAAGAGATTCCCAATCCATGACTCTGTCAGTAGATTAGTGAAAGACCTCAACTTCATCTATCGCGCATATCCAGCGATGCATTATGAAGAACATAACCCCGCTCACTTTGAATGGATGATGGTGGATAACGCTGATCAAAGCGTGTTCGCATTCGAAAGAGAAGTAGGCGATAGTGTCCTCTTATTCGTCTTCAATATGACACCAAATTATTACGAATATATTAATATTCCAGTCAAATACGAAGGCAAGTACGAAGAAATTTTAAACACCGATAAAGACATTTATGGTGGAAATAATCAATATAATGGTTTACCATTACAAACTGAGCCTGGTTCATTTGAAGGAAAGCCCTTCCATGTCACCATGAAACTCGCTTCCTTAGGTGCTGCAATATTTAAGTTAGTAAAAGAAGAAAAGAAAGTTGAAAAGCCCAAAGCGAAAAGAACTAGTGCCCCTAAAAAGACAAAATAAATTACATCTATAAAGGAGTTCACATATGTTTAAAAACAAAGACGTTTTTAAAAAAGAATTTAATCGTCGTATGCTTGAACGTTATGGTATTTCAGTTAATGAAAGCCATATCTCAGAACGCTACGAAATTTTAGGAGAAATGGTCCGTGATTACGCTAACGTGGACTGGAGTAAAACCCATCACGAAACCGTTAATCAAGACAAAAAGACCTTAATTTATTTCTCCATGGAATTCTTAATTGGCCGTTTGTTAGTCAACAATATGCAAAATTTAGGCATTTATGAAGTGGTTAAACAAGGCTTAGAAGAATTAGGAATTAATATTCATGAATTAGAAGAGGAAGAATCTGATGCCGGTTTAGGTAATGGTGGTCTTGGCCGTCTTGCCGCCTGTTTCTTAGATTCTATCGCCTCTTTAGGCTATATTGGTCACGGTAACTGTATTCGTTATCAATATGGATTCTTTAAACAAAGAATTATCGATGGTAAGCAAAGAGAATTACCTGATCAATGGTTAACCGATGGAAACGTTTGGGAAGTAAGAAAATCCAAATACGCCCAAGAAATCAAATTCTATGGTTTACCAGAAACCTATATGAAACCAGATGGTTCATATGGTATTAGAACAAGAGATGCGGTCGTGGTACGCGCTGTTCCATATGATGTTCCAGTCGTTGGTTATCGCAATCACCAAACCAATACACTACGTCTTTGGAATGCCGAACCAACTAACCATCATATTCCTAAGAATATGACATTCAACGATTACCTCAATTTCTTAGAGGAAATGTGCTATGGTTTATATCCCGATGATTCCACAGAACATGGCCGTATTTTAAGATTGCGCCAACAATACTTCTTAGTATCTAGCGGTCTTCAATCTGTCTTACAAAGTTACTACAAACATAATGGCACCCTCGTTGGTATCCATAAAAACTATGTTTTCCAATTAAACGATACACACCCCATCTTAGCCATCCCAGAAATGATGAGAATCATGATTGATGAATACGAAATGGGTTGGGACGAAGCTTGGGAAGAAGTAAGACAATGTATGGCGTTTACTAACCACACCGTCATGCCGGAAGCCTTAGAAAAATGGCCAGTCAATTACGTCCAAAACCTCATTCCACGTGTTTATATGATTATTGAAGAAATCAATCGTCGTTTTAACATCGAAATGAACGAAAAAGGTATCTCTGATTCCGCTAGATGGGCAATGAACATCATCAAAGATGGTCAAATCCATATGTGTAATTTAGCGATTTACACCTGCTTCTCCGTTAATGGTGTCGCTGCTTTACATACCGAAATCATCAAAGATATCACCTTTAAAGATTTCTATAATTACATGCCTGAAAAGTTTAATAACAAAACAAACGGTGTCACCCATCGTCGTTGGTTATTATACGCTAACCCAAAACTTGCTGAATTAATTACCAGCAAGATTGGCGATAAATGGATTAAAGACATGGATCAAATCAAAGCCTTTGAGGCTTATCAAAATGATAAGAAAGTCCTCGATAAGATTATCGATGTCAAATTAGAAAATAAGAAAGCCTTAGCGAAATACATCAAAGAACATAACCATATCGATGTCGATATCAACTCCATCTTTGATGTCCAAATTAAACGTCTTCACGCCTATAAGAGACAATTGATGAATGTCTTCCATATCATCTATCTCTATCAAAGAATGAAGTCCGATCCTGAATTCAGAATCTATCCTCATACCTTCATCTTTGGGGCAAAAGCGGCGCCTAGCTATGTCTATGCGAAGAAGATTATCGAATTGATCGTCGCTGTTAGTGAAGTCGTCAATAACGATGAAGAAACCAATAAATTCTTAAAAGTAGTTTTCTTGGAAAACTATGGTGTCTCTCTCGCCGAGAAGATTATCCCTGCTGCCGATGTCAGTGAACAAATTTCCACCGCTGGTAAAGAAGCTAGTGGTACCTCCAACATGAAATTCATGATGAACGGTGCTATTACCCTAGGTACCATGGATGGTGCAAATATTGAAATCGTCGAAAACGCCGGTAAAGAAAACGAAGTTATCTTCGGCTTAACAAGCGATGAAACCGAACAATTATATCGCGAGGGTACCTATAACCCATGGGATATCTACAATTCCGATATGCGTATTAAGAATGTTTTAGATTCCTTATTTCATGGTGAGTGGTGTCAATATAAACAAGATAAATTCTCCCTCATCTTTGATGAAATCATGAACCGTCATGATCAATACTTCATCCTTAAGGATTTCGATTCCTATCTCAAAGCCCAAGAAAAGATCAACGAACTTTATCAAGATAAATACCTCTGGGCTAAGATGGCGTTAATCAATATCGCTAATTCCGGATATTTCACCTCTGATAGAACGATTGAACAATACGCTAAGGAAATCTGGGGCTTAAGCAAAGTTAAATAATATGACCCTCATTGAATTAGAAGAACTTTTTAAAGCACAAGCAAAGCTTGATGCCTATATTGCTAATTCGCATCAAGTGAGTTATGAAACAACGCGCAGTAAGCGCATTATGGCCCTTATAGTGGAAATTGGCGAATTAGCCAACACCACCCGTTGCTTCAAATACTGGTCCAACAAAGGAATGGATAAAAAAGAAATCGTCTTAGACGAATATGCGGATGGTCTCCATTTCTTCCTCTCCTTAGGTGTTGATATTAAAACGAGTAAGATGAATTATCATCTCACTAAGCACTTAGATGATTTAACGAGTCAATTCCATCTTATCTATCACAATATCGATGTCTTTTATAAGAAGCAGGATGAAAAGAGCTACATAAGAGCGTTCCAATCATTCTTAAATCTTCTTCCTTTATTAGGATATCGCTGGAAATCATTAAAAGATGCCTACTTTAAAAAGTTAGAAGTCAATTATCAAAGACAACAAAATAACTACTAAAACAAAGACCCTATAAAGGGTCTTTTCTTATAACAACTTATCAATTTCATCTTCACTATAGACGTCTATATTGTTTTCTTTTAATAGCTTCGCGGTGATACCCATTCCCTCTATTAATTTGTTTTTAAATGATCCATCATGAACTTGATGCGTCCCACAGGATGGGCTCCTTTCTTTAAGCACGGCAATCTTGATTTTTAAGAATTGACAGAGCATTAAAGCTTTAATCGCCCCTTCTTTAAAATTATCAGTAACGTCATGACCATTATCCATGATAACTTTATCACCTTTGATTTCACTCGGATTTCTCGGTGTAGGTAAACCACCTTCTACTTCTGGGCAAAAGGGGACTAATTCGTATTTTTCTAATAATTGGGAAATAGATGGATTTAAATTATGTTTCCCATCATATCTCGTTTTATCACCCACCAAACAAGCCGATATTAAAATCTTTTCCATACCAAATACATTTTATTGATTAAATGTAAAATAAAGCAAGTTATAATATTTCCATGTTTGATAACTTTATCTTTATTAAAGACGGAAAAGAATATCCTGTTATCGTCAAAAGAAAGAAAATGCGCTCTGTAAGATACTCTTTTAAAGAGGGTGAATTTCACGTATCCGCGCCAAGAATGGCGAGTAAAATATTCATCAAAAGTGGGTTAGAAAAATTCTTCGATAAATTGGTGAAAGATAACCCTACTATTTCCGGGCAAGGAGAAGATTATATCTATATCTTAGGGGAGAAATATCCTCTCACTGAAGAACATATCATTCATTTAAATAACGGGGATATCATCTCCTATAAAGATAATGAAGATTTAGAAAAGAAATTAAAGAAATGGTTCTTAATCTATATCACAACCCGCGTCAGAAAATATGAAGAAATAATGAACACATATGAAAGTAAAGTCAGAGTGAGACGAATGACCACGCGTTATGGATCAAATGTTCCCGCACATAAAAGCATCACTTTTTGTATGGTGTTAATTCATTATCAAGAAGATATAATTGATTCAGTGGTGATCCACGAATTAGCCCATAATTTTGAATTAAACCACCAAGCCAATTTTTATAAAATTGTCTACCAATATTGTCCAAATTATAAACAGTTACGTCAATATTTAATTAAAGGAGTATTCGCCCATGATTAGTTATATTAATTCAAGAAGCAACAAAAGAGTCGTCTATGCTTCAAGTTTAAAAAATAAGAATAATATTAAAGATAATCAAGAATTCCTCTTAGAGGGTAAAAAAAGCATTGAATTAGCTTTAAAAGCGAAACTTGTTAAAGAGATATTTACGCTTAAAGAAATTAAAGCTAGTTATGATATACC
Source organism: Bacilli bacterium (assembly GCA_024696885.1). Classification (GTDB taxonomy): domain Bacteria; phylum Bacillota_I; class Bacilli_A; order RFN20; family CAG-826; genus CAJOLV01. The sequence continues at coordinate 48,782 of JAILGI010000003.1, read as the reverse complement.
TCAATACATTGTCAGTGAAGAAATCATTGAAAAAATATCTTCTCAAAAGAATCCTGAAGGCATCATTGCCATATGTAAAACTTTAGAAAATAAAACAGATAAAGAATTGCATAAAGTAGTGTATTTAGATGGCGTTAATGATCCCGGCAATATGGGCACGATTATCCGCACCGCTTTAGCCTTTAATTATGATGCAGTAATCGTGAATAAAGAATGCGTCTCTATTTATAACTCCAAAGTCGTAAGTGCTACTAAAGGAGCGATGTTTCTTATTCCTATATTAGAAGGTGAATTAAAAGATTATAAAAAAGATAAAGTCGTTATTACCTCTACATTAAATGAAAAATCCATCAATTTAGATGAATTAAATAACAATAAAGATTTCATCCTTGTATTAGGTAATGAAGCTCATGGAGTGAGCCAAAAAACGATTAATGAATCTGACATCTTTGTGAAGATACCAATTGATAATATAGATTCCTTAAATGTCGCCACAGCAGGTGCGATATTAATGTATCACTTGAAATAACCGCTAAAGCGGTTTTTTCTTACTTCTTGAAAAATCCTTTTTATTATTTCATAATATAGACACCCCTGGGGGGTATATAATATGGACAGAAAAGAAATCATACACTTATTAGAAATCGCGAAAGGCCAATTAGGTGGCATTATTAAAATGCTTGAAGATGGAGTTTATTGTATTGATATCTCCAATCAAATGCTCGCCTCTATTGCTTTAATCAAAAAAGCGAACGTCGCTCTTTTAGATCAACACTTATCACATTGTGTGTTAAACGCTGTTGATAAAAAAGAGAGAGAAGAAAAACTACAAGAAGTTTCGCAAATCATTAAAAAGGTCATGTAATGAAAAAGAAATATAACGTTCAAGGAATGACATGCGCTGCATGCGCCGCTCACGTCAATAAAGCTGTTAATGATATTGAAGGCTATTCATGTAATGTATCTTTACTCACCAATTCGATGGAAGTAACAAGTGAAGATAACATTGACGATGAATTAGTCATTTCTGCTGTCCAAAAAGCGGGATATAACGCTTCTATTTATCAAAATGAATATTTAAATAAACAAACAAAAGCGGTTAATGGAAAGACAATTCGCCTCATTATTTCCGTTATTTTAATGTTCATTTTAATGTATGTTGCCATGGGACATATGATCAATATACTTCCTGATTTCTTAACGGGAAATAACACTTATATTAACGTCATTATTCAAATCGTTTTAGCTCTAATTGTAATGGGCTTAAATTATCATTATTTCACCTCTGGTTTTTATAAGTTATTTAGGTTAAAACCAAACATGGATACCCTTGTTGCATTAGGTAGTTTAATTAGTTTTGCTTACTCCTGTGTGGCTGCGGTTTTAATCTTTATAAGAACGAAGAATGGCAATTTTGATAGCGTGCATAATTTACACCACAATCACTTATATTTTGATTCATCAGCCATGATATTAACGCTTGTCAGTGTAGGTAAATTATTAGAGGGATTAAGTAAGAAGAAAACCACTAAAGCATTAGATGAATTAATGGAAATGGTTCCTAATTCTGTTTTAAAAGTGGATGGCGAAATATCTTCATTAGTTTCTATTGAATCTATCAAATTAAATGATGTTATTGAAATTAGACCATATGATGTTGTTCCTTTAGATGGAATAGTGGTTAAAGGTCAATCTTATATCGATGATTCTTCTTTAACTGGTGAATCTTTATTAAAGGAAAAAGGAGTTGGAGACGAGATTGTCTCAGGTAGTAAAAACCAAGAATCCACTTTATATATCAAAGTGACTAAAACAAGCGAAAATTCTACCATTAATCAAATCATCAAAATGGTGGAAGAGGCTTCTTCATCAAAGATGGCGATTGAAAAAATCGTCGATAAAGTGGCTTTAATCTTTGTTCCATTAGTTATTTTAATCAGCGGTATTGTCTTCTTTACGTGGCTATTAATTAATCCTCATAACATTAATCAAGCTGTTAAATTTGGTATCTCTGTTTTAGTTATTTCTTGTCCTTGCGCTTTGGGATTAGCGACGCCTTTATGCGTTATGGTGGCGACTTTAAAAGCGAGCAAAAATTACATCTTAATTAAAGACGCTGAAGTTTTTGAAAAACTCGCGAAAATCGATACGATCATGTTTGATAAAACCGGAACGATCACGAAAGGCAAATTAGAAATTACAGAAAATACAATTGATGAAAAAGAATATGTTCATCTACAAAATATAGAAAAATTATCTAATCATCCACTAAGTAAATCTATCGTGGAGAATTTAACCTATAATGAAGATGTTTCTGATTTTACAACAATCGCGGGGAAAGGCATATCCGGAAAGATAAATGGAGTGACATATCACGCAGGGAATAATGTTTATTTAAAGGAAATTTTAGACATTGAGGAAAGCGATTTATTAACCACCATTCATTTCTTTACAGATAAGAAATATTTAGGAAAAGTAACTTTCTCAGATAGTCCAAAACCATCGTCATTAAAAGCCTTAGAATTATTCAAAAAACATAATGTTAAAACGCTTCTTTTAACTGGCGATAATGAGAATAGTACAAAGCAAACTTGTGCTGATTTCCCAATTGATGAAATCCATTCATCTCTTTTGCCCATGGATAAAGCTAATATAGTCAAAGAATATCAAGATGCTGGTCATCATGTATTAATGATCGGTGATGGTATCAACGATTCAGTCGCTTTAGAAAGTGCCTATATTGGTATAGCGATGAATGAAACCAATATCGCTAAATCAAGCGCGGATGTTATCTTGACGCGTTCTGATTTATTAGATGCGTATAACGCCTATCATTTAGCAAAAAAGACAGTTAATAATATTAAAATTAATCTTTTCTGGGCTTTTATTTATAATATTATTGCTATTCCCGTTGCCGCAGGTGCCTTCTATGCCTTAAATTTCACCCTTAATCCAATGATAGGAGCACTCTGTATGTCACTTAGTAGTGTCTCGGTATGCTTAAATGCTTTACGATTAAATTTAACAAAAATGGAATATATTAAGGAGGAACCAAATATGACATTTTACGTCAAAGATATGATGTGTAACCACTGTGTAATGCACGTCGAAAAAGCTTTAACTAAAGAAGGAATTCAAAGTGTTAAAGTGGATTTAAAAACTAAAAAAGTAGAAGTAGAAACTTCCTTAAGTAAAGAAGAAATCTTTGATTTAATTAAAGAAGCAGGGTATCAACCCACTGATAATTAATATGGACAATCGTTTTTCGCGTTTAGAATTATTAGTTAAAGAAGAAGGTTTAAGACGACTAGCAAACACTCATGTCGCTGTTTTTGGAATAGGCGGGGTCGGTGGTTACGTCGTCGAAGCTTTAGCAAGAAGTGGAGTGGGTCACTTCACTTTAATCGATAACGATGTCGTTTCTTTAACCAATTTAAACCGTCAAATCATCGCAACTAGTGAAACAATTGGTCAGTTTAAAGTGGATGTGATGGCGAATCGTATTCGTTCTATTAACGACCAAGCTATCGTCGAAGTCAAAAAATGTTTCTATTTACCAGAATTAGAAGACGAATTTGACTTTAATCAATATGATTACATCGTCGATTGTGTGGACACAGTCACCGCGAAATTATCGATTGTTTTAAAAGCGAAAGAATGTAATAAACCAGTTATATCCGCGATGGGCGCGGGTAATAAAATGGACCCCACGATGTTAGAGGTCAGTGATATATCAAAAACAAGCGTGGATCCCCTTTCAAGAATCATGCGCTTAGAACTTAGAAAACGCGGAATTAACCATTTAAAAGTGGTCTACAGTAAAGAAAAACCAATTAAACTAGAATGTGATAAACGCCTTGATTATAAAGAAAAAGGAACGCGTAACGTTCCGGGTAGTAATGCCTTTGTCCCTTCTTCCATGGGATTGATAATGGCAAGTGAAATAATTAAAGATATCTTAAAGTAGTTCCTAAGGAACTATTTTTTGTTAATGACCATTTCTTTCGCGTATGATAATTGCGATTCGGTCACTTTTCCTTCACTAATCATCAAAGCAATTTCATAAATCTTTTCTTCTAAGGATAATTCCTTAATAGAGGTATATGTTCTTCCTTTATTCACGGATTTAGAAATCTTGATGTGGTTTTTGCTTAATGAGGCTACTTGAGGGAGATGGGTAATAGAAATCACTTGCGTGGATAAAGATATTTCATAAATCTTATGGGCGACTTTACTCGCCACTTCCCCGCTGATTCCGGTATCGATTTCATCAAAGATGACGGTTTCAATCTTATTGGATTTAATATAAAGCGCTTTTAAGGCGAGCATGATACGGCTAGCTTCACCGCCTGATACCACTTTATTTAATGGTTTCATGCCTTCACCAATATTAGTTTCGATATAGAAATCGATGACATCCACGCCATTATCAAAGAAGATGGATAAATCTAAATCTTCTTTCTTTGCGTTTGGTGAGACCAAAACTTCAAATCTCGCTTTTAAAGATAAATCAGATAGATGTCTTTCTATCTCTTTAGCAATGTTTTTGCCAATGTTATCTCTCACTTTGGATAGATCAAGAGCATATTGATAGGTGGTGTTATATAACTTTTCTAATTTCTCATGTTCTTCTTTTAAAAGAATTTCATCATCTCCACTTAAGGAAATGAGTTGTTCTAATTCCTTTTGATAGGCGATTAATTCACTAATATTTTTGTGATGCTTTTTCTCTATTAGAGAAATCTCATTTAATCTCGTCTCTAATTCATCTAATAAAGATGGATTATAATCTAAATTCTTAAATTTCTTTCTTAAAGAATCGTAAATATCTTCTAGTTCGTAATAACTAGATTCTATACGACTTAAATATTCTTGATATTCACTTTGATACTCGCTTAGTGACTTCACTAAATCTTTGATGTGATAAATATCTTCTAGTGACTCTTTATCGCTTGTTTCTTTTATTTCCGCGAGAAGTGAATAAATACGATCGTAATTCTTTAAATAAGAAATCTGCTCTTTAATTTCTTCATCTTCGTTTTCTTTTAGATCCAAACCTTGTAATTCTTTTAAATCATATTCATAGAATTCGCGGTTCTTTTTAATCTCTTCGCTCTTTTTGACGAGTTCTTGATAATAACTATATTGTTTCTTTAATATAATTAAAGATTCTTGATATTTACTCTTATATTCATTTACGACATCATTTTTGAAACCATCGACGATATCGAGATAATTCTCTCTATTTAATAATTTGGTCATATCAAATTGGAGATGAATATCGGCGAGATAATGAGCGATAAGTTTTAAATCGTTTAAAGATATAATCGTGTCATTAACTTTGACCACTCCACGAGAGGAAATGATACGGGTAATAGTGATCGTATTATCGCTATAATCGATATTTAAAGAATTGAGCAAAGCTTCTAAATAGATATTTTTAAAGGAAAAGACGCCAGTAATAATGGCTTTATCTTCTCCGTGACGAATCATTTCTAAATTCGCTCTTTCTCCTAAAAGAAGAGAGATGGAATCAATCACTAATGATTTACCCGCGCCAGTTTCACCGGTTAAGACAGTTAAACCATCATTAAAAGAGATATCAATATCCTCAATAATGGCGAAGTTTTTAACTGATAATCTTTTTAGCATATTCTAATGATATAAGAATAATTTGTTTAAATAAACAAAATTAATCTTCTTTTACCTCTTTTAGATGCTTTTCTCTTCCTTTTCCAAATCCTACGATAAAGATTTGTTCATAATCCTGAAAGGAAACAGGGTGTTTACCAATATAAGCGGTTTCAAAAATAACCCCATATTCATCAGTTTTTAATCCGTTTTTCTTAAACCCATTTTTAATATAAAAATCTTTTCTTTTCTTTCTAGAAAGATAATCTTTATATTTCGTATCCACTTCTTCATAGCAAAGTAAAATGACTTTATCCGGATTATTATCTTTAATTATTGTTAAGATCTTGCTTCCATAGCCTTTGTTTCTTAATGATTCTTTCACCGCGAGGAAAAAGATATAAATAATATCTTTATAACTAGTTAGATAAGAAAAACCAATAAATACATCATCGTCATAATAGGCATATAATTCGTTTTCCTTATTCTTTTCAAGACCCTGATAAAAGTATCTTAAAGGTGGTCTTTCACTCGCTGGAAAAGAGGATAAATATAAAGGGGAAATATCCTCTTTGATTTCAGGATGAGTTGAGTAAGTTATTTCTTTCATCGTAAGGTAATTATAGCAAATCGAAATATTAAACTTTAATATTAGTGGCTTTTTTGCGATAATTTAATAAGTAAAGTTGGAGACAAAAATATGAAAAAACTAGTCGTTTATTTTTCAAGGACTGGCGAAAATAGTGTGAATGGTATGACTGAGGTAATCGCAAAAGGATTTACCGAAATTATCGCTGAAAAAATCGCCAAGGAAGTAAAGGGTGAATTATATCCTTTAGTCCCTGTTGTTCCTTACCCCACAAATTATGATGAATGCGTTGCAAGAAGTAGAAGAGAAGATCAAGAAAATGCACGCGTCGAATATATCAAAAAATTAGAGAATCTTGATGAATATGACGTCATCTATTTAGGCTTCCCTTCCTGGTGGAGAACATATCCAAGAGTGGTCGCTACATTCTTAAGAGATTACTCCTTTGTCGGTAAAACCGTCTATCCTTTCTGCACAAATGAAGAAGGAAGTTTAGGCCTTGCTGAATTAGAACTCAAAGGTGCGGTTAAAGGCGCAATTCTTAAACCAGGCTTTGCTTGCAAAGGCAGTGAAGTAGAAAACATCGATGAAAGATTAAAGGATTGGTTAAATAAATAATGAAAAAGCTCACAAATGAACTCTATTATGTCGGCGTGAACGATCATCAAGTCGACTTATTTGAAGGGCAATACATCGTTCCTAATGGAATGGCGTATAACTCCTATGTTATCAAAGATGAATTAATCGCTATTATGGACACAGTGGATGCCCATTTTACCGAGGAATGGTTAAGAAATATTAAGGAAGTTTTAAATGGTGCAAAACCAACCTACTTAGTTGTCCAACACATGGAACCTGACCACTCCGCGAATATCATGAATTTCTTAAAGGAATTCCCTGATGCGTTCGTTGTTGGCAATGCTAAAACATTCAAAATGATGGAGCAATTCTTCCATCAAGAAATCCCTCATAAATTAGAAGTTAGTGAAGGTGATACCCTTAATTTAGGTAAACACACTTTAACATTTGTCTTTGCCCCAATGGTGCATTGGCCAGAAGTTATGGTCACCTATGATAGCTTTGATAAAGTCTTATTCTCCGCTGATGGATTTGGTAAATTTGGTGCCTTAGACGTCGAAGAAGAATGGGATTGCGAAGCAAGAAGATATTATATCGGCATCGTCGGTAAATATGGTGCGCAAGTACAAGCTTTATTAAAGAAAGCCGCCACCTTAGATATTCAAATGATTTGTCCATTACATGGACCAGTCCTCTCTGAAGATTTAGGTCATTATTTAAAACTCTATGATATCTGGTCAAGTTATCAAACCGAGAGTGAAGGCGTCGCTATCTTCTATACATCCGTTTATGGTCACACCAAAGAAGCAGCGGAATTACTCGCTGAAGAATTAAAGAAAAACGGCACACCAAAAGTAGTGGTAGCGGATCTCGCTAGAGAAGATATGGCGGAATGCGTGGAAGACGCCTTCAGATATGGCAAAATCGTATTCGCAACCACCACATATAACGCCTCCATTTTCCCATTCATGCATACATTTATTGACCACTTAGTGGAAAGAAATTTCCAAAATAAGAAAGTGGGATTCATTGAAAATGGTACTTGGGCGCCTCTCGCTGCAAAGATTATGAAAGATAAATTTGCTAATAGCAAAAACATCACATTTGTCGACCCAACAGTGAGAATTCTCTCTTCTATGAGCGAGGAAAACAAAGAACAAATCGCTAATTTAGCGTTAGAACTTTCAAAAGAATATAAAGCCATCAAAGAATTAAAAGAAGAAAAAGCACCAGAAATCGATGCGAAAGCTCTCTTTAAAATCGGTTATGGCTTATATGTCGTCACCTCAAATGATGGTAAGAAAGATAACGGTTTAATCGTAAACACAGTTTCTCAATTAACCGATTCTCCATTACGCGTCGCGGTGAATATTAATAAATTAAATTACTCACATGATGTCATTAAAAAGACAGGCATTCTTAACGTTAACTGCTTAAATACTGAAACCCCATTCAGCGTTTTCCAACAATTCGGTTTTGTCTCCGGTAGAGATAAAGACAAATTTGAAGGAAACGAAGTTTTAAGAAGTGAAAATGGTTTAAGAGTATTAACTAATTACATCAACGCCTTCTTCTCCTTAAAAGTGGATCAATATGTCGATTTAGGAACACATGGTATGTTTATCTGTTCCGTCACAGAATCTAAGACTATCAACAATGTTGAAACCATGACATATAACTACTATCAAGCCAACGTTAAACCAAGACCAGAAACCAAGAAAAAAGGTTATGTTTGTAAGGTTTGTGGCTACGTTTATGAAGGCGATGAATTACCTGAAGATATCGTCTGCCCTTTATGTAAACACGGTGCAGCGGACTTTGAACCAATAAAATAAAAGAAAGGCGATTTACTATGAGATACGTTTGTTCAGCGTGTGGATTTGTCTACGATGAAGAGCTCGGCGCGCCCGAAAAAGGCATTGCCCCAGGCACCAAATTCGAAGACTTACCAGATGACTTCACCTGTGACTGGTGTGGGTTAGATAAAACCGCATTTGTTAAAGAATAATTAATTAAATTAAAGACCGTTAAATATTTAACGGTTTTTCTTTACTATTTACTCTTTTTCCTATACTCTAAACACATATGAAGAAATACGATGTTTATCTTTTCGACTTTGATGGCACACTCGTGGATTCCATTAAATCCCTCGAAGATATTTTTATTTTATCTTTTAGAGATATAGGCGTTAAAGTGAAAGAAGAAGATTGCCTTCAATATACCCGTCAGCCATTAGAGATGACATATAAAGAATTACACGCTCCAATGGATAAAGTGGACTATTTCGTCGAAAGAATTAGATATTATTTAGACGATAAAGAAGTCCTAAAAAAGACCGAAATATACGATGAAACTATTCCTTTTCTCAATTATTTGAAAGAGCACAATATCGAATTTGGCATTGTTACAAGTAACAATAAAAACCATGTTGTGGATGTTTTAAATCTCTTTAATATCGATCCAGATTTCTTCACTATTATCGTCGATAGTGATGACGAACCAGAAACCAAGCCGTCACCTAAACCATTACAATACGCCTTTAAACACATTAAAGATGCGGACAAGAAAAAAATCGCTTATGTCGGTGATGCACTTAACGATATGATATCCGCAAATCGCGCGGGAATAGACGCAATATTAATTGATCGCGTTGGCGCATTTAAAGAAGCGGATAATTACGTCAAAATTAGATCCTTATTCGATTTAGTAAAATAAAACCCCATTAGGGGTTTTTATTTTTATATACCAGCGTAGTGGCTAACAATTACCCAAACCGCTAATAAGAGAAGGATAACGCCACCAATTATCCCGGATATTTCATATCTGCCTTTTAATAATTTGGTAATCTGTTTTCCTAAGAATAGACCAATTAAAGAAATGGTGAATGTTAAAACTAAAACAATAGAAACATGTAGCCAAATGGTCGTAGTGGTGGATAAACCAGTATGGAAAGTAACGCCTGCGGCTAAAGCATCAATCGCAGTAGCAAAACCAAAGAAGATAACTTCCCTAAAGGAAAATTTTTTACTCTCTTTCTTTTCGATAGGCTTTCTTAACTCAATAATGGATTCAATGAGCATTTTGCCTCCGATAAATAGGAGGAGGACAAAAGCAATCCAAGTGACAATTTGGGCCATAATTGGCCCAGCGTTACTACCTGCGACTTCTCCCGCAATGACTTCCACAAGTTCAACAAGGAAGAAACCAATCAAGGGCATTAATGCTTGCATAAAACCAAAAACACCAGCGATAAAGAATGATTTCTTTTTGTTGATGTCGGTGTAGACTAAACCATCCGTTAAAGCGACGGAAAAAGCATCCATTGATAAGGCGATGCCCATAAAAAAGACTTGGATGAGTATTTCAAATGTCATACCTAAGATTATACAACAGTAAAGAAGTGTATTAGTATAGTATTTTTAAAAAGAATAAAATATTCTTTTTAATTTCAAAATGATGTGCTATTATTATCCTATGGATACCTTTGATTTAGATTTTTTCATTAACCAAGCCAAAAACGGTGATCTATCCGCGATTTATGAAGTCAGTAGTTATTATCAAAAAGAGAATAAATATGACTTAGCTTTTCAATATGCCTATCAGGGTGCTTGCCGTTATTATGGACCATGTGAAAGAAAACTCGCCTATTTCTATGAAAAAGGAATCGGAACGGAAAAGAATTATGACATGGCTATCCATTACTATAATCAAGCAATAAGTCATGGAGATATCCCCTCTATTACCAATTTAGGCATTATGTATATCAGAGGATTAGGTCTATCTAAAGATGAACAAAAAGGGTTTGAATTAATCAAACAAGCCGCCGAAAAAGATAACTTCAATGCTTTATTAACTCTAGCTCGTTTGTATCACCAAGGAATAGGCGTGGAAAAAGATGATAGTAAATACTATGAAATCCTTACTAAATTAAAAGATTTAGGTGATCGCAGTTCCTATCATTTAATCGCCCTATGCTTCTATAACGGAATAGGCGTTGCAAAAGATATCAATAAAGCCTTTGAATTAATGCTATCAGGAGCAAACGATGGAGATGATGAATGTTTCTATTATTTAGGAACAATGTTCTCCAAAGGAGAAGGATGTGAAAAAGACCCCACGAGAGCGCTTTATTTTTATCAACAAGGGGCAAAAAGTGAAGATCCAAGAGCGATGTATAACCTCGCTTTATATTACGAAAATGGCATCTATGTACCAAAGAATGAAGAACTTATGCTTTATTGGCTAAACCAAGCGAAAAAGCTCGATTTTCAACTCGCAAAAGAAAAACTTAACGAGTTAGAAAAATAGAATTTAGATTATTTTTGTAAAAAATATATAGACAATTAAAATGTCTTTATGATAATATGCACATGGTCGCAAGACCAAAACAGCTCTGAATAAGAGTGACCGTAATGGCCACTCTTTGTTTTTCTAGGACTATGGAATTATCAAGAATTAACGAACTACTCAAAGAAAAATTATTAACCTTAGGATACGAATTAGTGTCCCTCAATCTTTCTCATGCAAACGGGGAGAAAACCCTCTCCATCGTCGTTGATCGTGTTGAACCTATCGATATGGATGCCATCGTGGAGTTATCCCACAACCTCAATGCTTATATTGATGAAATCAATCCTATCGAAGATGCCTACACCCTTGATATTTCATCCCTAGGGGCAGAGAAACCATTAAAAGTGGAAGAACTTGATAAATATGTTGACCGCTACGTCAACGTTCATATTATCAACCCCATTAATGGATTAAACATTTATGAAGGTACACTTGTATCCGTTTCTAATGAATCAATCACATTATCATATAGAGAAAAAACAAGAACTAAAACTGTTGATATTTTAAAAGAAAATATATCAAAAATTAGATTAGCCATTAAGTTTTAAAAGGAGTAAAAAATTATGGTTATTAACGCAAAAGAGTTCCGTGAAGCTATTGAAGCTATTGAACTCTCCAAAGGCATTAGCCGCGAAACGATTCTCTCTGCTTTAGAAGAAGCAATGAAAAGAGGCTATCGCAAAGAATTAGGTGGAGATGACGCTGTCGTCGAAGTTTTAATCGATGACGAAAAAGGCATTATCGAAATGTACAATGTCAAAGACATTGTTGAAGAAGTTGAAGATGACTTTTTACAAGTTTCCCCTGAAGACGCCAAAGAATTAGAAAAAGAAGGCAAAGGTCAAATTAGAGGCGATAAATTCTATATTGACGCTTCCATCGAAACATTAAGAAAAGCCACTGCTAACAGCATCAAGAGCATTCTCAAACAAAAGTTTGCAGAAGCTGAAAAAGCAGTCCTTTATGAAATGTTCAAAGACAAAATCAACACCATGATTACTGGTAAAGTGGAAAAAGCCGATGAAAAAGGCTGCCAAGTCAACATTGGTAGAACAAGTGTCTATCTTCCACGTAAAGAAATGATTGGTGATGAAAAATTCACTGTTGGTAGTGATATTCGTTTATTTGTCCAATCCGTGGAAAGCGGTTCTAAAGGCAATTCCGCTCATATCGTCGTTACCCGTGCAGGTACAGGTTTCCTTGAAGTCTTATTCAATGAAGAAATTAGAGAAATCTATGATGGTTCTATCATCATTAAAGGTATCGCTCGTGAAGCTGGCGAAAGAAGTAAAGTCGCTGTTTACGCTGAAGATCCACAAATTGACCCAGCCGGTGCATGTATTGGTCAAAACGGTAACAGAATTCAAAAGATCGTTTCACAATTAGGCAATGGCCAAGCTAAAGAAAAGATTGATATCATCGCTTATAGCGATAACCCAGGCTTATACGTCATGGAAGCTTTGAAACCAGCTCGTGTTGTTGGTGTTATTTGTAATCCAGAAGAAAAGAAAGCCACAGTAGTTGTGAAAGATGATTCTTTATCACTCGCTATTGGCCGTCGTGGTGTCAATGCCCGTTTAGCGGTGCGTTTAACCGGTTATGATATCGATATTAAGACCGAAACCGATGCTTTAAACGAAGGTCTTGAATATCAAAGCTTAGAAGAATTACAAGCTCTTGAAGAAGAAGCTCTTGAAAGAAAGAAAGCCGCAGAAGAAGTCGCTTCTCAAAGCGTCTCCCACGCTGGCGAAGTTCTCCCTGGTTTACCAGAAGGCTATGTTGCCCCTGATAAACGCGTTTATGAAGACGAAGATAATAACGACATCGACGAAGCTTTATTAGAAAAAGCGGAAGAAGAAGTCGTGGAAGTCGCTCCAGTTAAAGAAGAAAAAGTGGAAGAACCTTCTAAAGAAGAAGTCAAAGAAGAAGTTGCTAAAGAAGTTAAAGAAGTTAAGACTACAACAACCTTATCCGACTTAGAAAAGACATTAGAAAGCGAATCCAACAAATCCAACAAGAAGTCCAACTTCAAGAAGAATAGTCGTAAGAAGAAAGAGGACGAAGAGGAAGAAGTTAAATTAGCTTCCACTCAAGTCGATCCTGCTAACCGCATGTCCATTTATACCGAAGAAGAACTCCGTGAAATGGAAGAAGAGGAAGAATACGAAGACGACGTCGATGAAGAAGATGTCGACTACGATGAATACGACGAATACTACGACGATGACGAAAAATAGTCTCTGTCGTATGTGTATTGCTACTAGGGTTATTAAAAGTGTGGATGAACTCTTCCGCATCGTCAAAACTCCTAATGACGATATTGTGATTGAAGAAAATGTCCACATCCCTGGTAGAGGTGCCTATATTTCTAGAAATATAGACGCTATTAAAACTGCTCAAAAAAGAAAACTTCTCTCGCGCGCCTTAAAGTGCGAAGTAAAGGAAGAAATATACGAACAATTATTAGCGAAATGCTAAAAGAAAGTGAGGTGTTGATAAATGGGAAAAAATAATAAAAAACCGTTTAATGGACAACGCGAAACTAACGTTTCAACAAAAGTGAGTGCTGATAAGACTAAAACCAAAGTTAATGGTGGTGTCTTTGTTTATACTGGCGCAATATCTACAGGCGAATTAGCTAAATCCTTAAACGTACCTTTAGGTGACATTATCAAATTCCTTTTCCTACAAGGAAAAATGGTGACTATCAACACCATCTTAGACGATGAATTAATCGGATTAGTCTGTTTAGAATTCGGTTATGACTTCGAAAAGAAAAACATCGTTGCCGCGGAAAATTTTGAAGATTTAGAGATTAAAGATGATGAATCCAAACTCAAACTTCGTCCAGCGGTTGTCACCATTATGGGTCACGTTGACCATGGTAAAACCACATTAATCGATGCCATTAGAAACTCTAACCTCGTCGAAGGCGAATTTGGTGGTATCTCTCAAGAAATCGGTGCTTATCAAAAGGAATTCAAAGGCGAAAAGATTACCTTTATTGACACTCCTGGACACGAAGCTTTCACCGCGATGAGAGCAAGAGGTGCCTCTGTCACCGATATTGTCGTTTTAGTGGTTGCCGCGGACGATGGTGTTATGCCTCAAACAATTGAAGCTATCGACCACGCCAAAGCCGCCAACGTCCCAATTATTGTTGCCATCAATAAAATGGATAAACCAGGCGCTAATGCCGATAGAGTTAAACAGGAATTAATGCAACATGATGTTATCGCCGAAGAATTCGGTGGTGACGCTATCTGTGTGGAAATTTCTGCAAAGCAGAAAAAGAATATCGATGGTATCCTTGAAGCCATTCTTTTAGTCGCTGAATTAAAAGAATTAAAAGCCAATCCAGACCGTTATGCTTTAGGCACAGTCTTAGAGGCTAAACTCGATAAAAACGAAGGTCCGAAAGCGACATTATTAATTCAAAACGGCACCTTAAAAGAAGGCGATTATCTCGTTGTGGGTACCTCTTATGGTAAAGCCAGAAGAATGACTAACGAATATCGTAAAGTCTTAAATGAAGCGACGCCAAGTACACCAGTCTCCGTTATTGGTTTAGGTGAAGTTCCTCAAGCCGGTGATCGCTTTATGGCGTTCTCCGAAGAAAGCGAAGCCAGAGCTATCGCCACTAAACGTAAATTAATCAAAGAACAAAAGGAAAGAAACGCATCAAGCGCTGCTTCTTTAGAAGATTTATTCAATAAGGCCAAAGAAGGTCAAAGGCAAAATATCAATATCATCATTAAAGCGGATAGCACCGGTAGTGCGGAAGCCGTCAAAGCGTCTTTAGAAAAATTAAGTACAGATGATATTAAAATTAATATCGTTAGAGCCACGAGTGGTGCCATCACTGAAAGTGATGTTCTTCTCGCTAGTGCCTCTCACGCCATCATTTACGGTTTCAATGTCCGTCCTGATGCAAGAACAAGAGCAAAAGCGGCAGAAGAAAAGATTGAAATCAGATTACACCGTATCATCTACGCTTTAATTGAAGAAATTCAAGCGGCGATGAAAGGTATGCTTGCTCCAACATTCGTGGAGAAAGTGACTGGTCAAGCGGAAATCAGAAAACTCTTTAAAGTGTCTAAATTAGGTACAATTGCTGGCTGTATGGTCATCGAAGGTTCTATTAAAGCCACCAGTGGTGTCCGTGTCATCCGTGATGGTATTGTTGTTTACGAAGGTAAACTTGCATCCTTACAAAGAGAAAAAGACACCGTTAAAGAAGTGAAAAACGGTTATGAATGCGGTATGCTCGTCGAAAACTTTAATGATATTAAAGAAGGCGACATTATCGAAGGATTCGAAAGTGTTGAAGAGAAATAGTTATGGCGAATAAACAAGAAAGAATTGCAACTATTATCCGTAAAAACATCGCTGAAATCATTCAAATCGAATTAAAGAATCCACACCTTGGATTTGTCTCCATTCCTGAAGTGAGAGTCAGCAAAGACTTTTCTTACGCGAAAGTCTATGTTTCCTTCATTAATGAAAAAGAAATAAAAGAAGGCATGGAAGTATTGGAACACTCCAAAGGATTCATCCGTTCTTCCTTAGCTAAAAAGATGGATACCCGCCGCTGTCCAGAACTCGTCTTCGTTTTGGATGAAGGCTATAAAAAAGAAGAAAGAATCAGTGAACTATTAAACAAAAAATAGGTTAATGTTTCCAAGCGTTTATGAAAGACGGAATCATTCTCATAAATAAAGAAAAAGGTATGACTTCAAGAAGCGTTGATAATCAAATTCAACGCCTTTTTCATATTAAAAAGGTCGGTCATCTAGGCACTTTAGATCCCTTTGCGACGGGCCTCTTAATTGTCGCTATTAATAAGGGTTGTAAAGCACTTCCTTACCTCTATGATGAGGATAAAACTTATATCGCTGAATTATTCCTTGGAATAAAAACAAATAGTGGAGATTTGACTAGTGAAGTGGTGGAAAAGAAAGATATTCCCTCTATTTCAAAGGAAGAAATCAATAAAGTTTTTGAGTCATTTTTAGGGGAAAGCAAACAAATCCCGCCAATGACTAGTGCAATCCACATAAACGGGAAAAGACTTTATGATTTAGCACATTCTAATATTGAAGTGGAACGTAAACCAAGAAGTATCCATATTCATTCTTTAAAACTTCTTGAATTCAAAGACAGCATTATCAAATTCGAAGTTAAATGTTCCAAAGGAACATATGTGAGAACATTAGGCGAAGATATCGCAGTAAAATTAAACACTGTTGGGCATCTCATTTCTTTATCTAGAATTAAGATTGGAGACATTTTCACGCTAAATGAAGCAAAAGAGATTAAAGACATCAAAGAAGAAAATGTTTTAGATGTATGTAAAGGGATTCAATATCCTCATATTTTGCTTGAAGATGAACAATTAATTAAAGATGTTTATCAAGGAAAACAAATAGTCTTAAATAGCTTAGAAAAAACGGTTTTATTAACCTATCGTTTAGATAATGAAGAAAAGGCTTTAGCGGTGTATAATTTAATTAAAGAAGGGATTTACGCTCCTATTAGAGGTTTGTGGTAATGAAAATATATCAATTTGATTATCCTATAATTCCCAAAATCGAAGAGGAAATAACCTTATGCCTCGGTTTTTTTGATGGCATTCATTTAGGCCACAAAGAAATGATCCAAAAAGCGCGAAATGAAGGTTATAAAGTTGGTCTATTAACATTCGATGAAACACCCGCTTTTGTATTAGGAAATATTAAAGAAAATCATTACCTTACATCCGTGAGCGATAAGGCAGAAATATTAGAGGAATTAGGAATCGATTATTTCCTCATTATGCATTTTGATTTATCAGTCGCGGAATTAACAAAAGATGAATTTATCGATAACGTCATCAAAGCCATTAACCCCAAGAAAATCTATTGTGGTGAAGACTACACATTTGGTGTTCGTGGAGAGGGAAATGGTGTATATCTCTCATATTTTTTCGATACAACCATTATTCCTTTAGTAAAAAAGGACAATAAAAAGGTTTCTTCACGTGATATATCTGTCTTAATTGAAAAAGGAAAAATCGAGGACGCTAACGAATTATTAGGACGTCCATATCGATTAAATGGACTAGTCGTGGAAGGAAAACATAACGGCAAAAAGATCGATTTTCCAACCGCTAATCTTAAATTAGATTATCCTTATGCTTTCCCAAAAAGTGGTGTCTATTTTGGCTATGCTTATGTCTATGGTGATAAGTATAAAGCTATCGTTTCTGTTGGCACTCATCCAACGATAATGAGGTTAGAAAAACCGATCATTGAAGTACACATCATCGATTTCAATGGTTATTTATATGGAAAAGACATCTTCTTGGAATTAATCCATTACCACCGCGATGAAAAAACATTTGATAGTCTTGATGCGTTAAAAACGCAACTAGAAAGCGATAAAAAAGCAGCAATTAAGTATTTAAAGTAAAAAAAGTGTTGCCATATTTTATATAAAAATATAATATACTACTAGCGACTTTGACCCAGTCTATCGATTCCTCAACGATTCACCGAGTCTAAGTTAAGAAATTTTGTTAGGAGGATTCCCCATGGCATTAACCAAGGAAAGAAAAGCGGAAATCGTCAAAAAATTCGGTAAAAACGAAAAAGACACTGGTTCTGTTCAAGTGCAAGTTGCCTTATTAACCGAACAAATTACCGCTCTAACAGCGCACTTAAAAGCTAATCACAAAGATGCGAATAGCAAGCGCAGTTTGTTGATTCTTGTCGGACAACGTCGTAGCTTATTAAACTACCTCTTAAAGACCGATAGAGAAGCATATCTTAAACTTATCGTTGATCTCGGATTACGTAAATAATTCGTCCAATGAAGAAAATGGCCATCAATCGATGGCTTTTTTTGTATTTATAAAACTTTTCTTTGAATAGTTTTATATATCATATATAATAGTGACGTATAAATTTAAAAAAAGAGGTAAAAAATGAAAAGAGTATTCGAATTAGAGTTCGAAGGAAAGAAGTTCGTTGTTGAAGCCGGTGAAATCGCTAAACAAGCCGATGGTGCCGTCTTAGTGAGATTAAACGAAACAGTCGTTCTTTCCACAGCGTGTTGCTCCGATGAGCCTAAAGAAGGCGATTTCTTCCCATTAACAGTTGGTTATGAAGAAAAGCAATACGCAGTTGGCAAAATCCCTGGCTCATTCTTAAGAAGAGAAGGTAGAGCAGGTGAACACGCCACATTAACAGCGCGATTAATCGATCGCCCAATTAGACCAATGTTCTCTGAAGGTTTCAGAAACGAAGTCCAAATCGTTAACACAGTCATGTCCGTTGACCAAGACTGCACACCAGAAATGACCGCTATGTTAGGTTCTTCCTTAGCATTAGGCATTTCCAACATTCCATTTGATGGTCCTATCGCTGGCGTTCAAGTTGGTAGAGTTAACGGTCAATTTATCATCAACCCAACAGTGGCAGAAAAAGAAGCTAGCGACTTAAACTTAACAGTTGCTGGTACCAAAGAAGCCATTAACATGGTGGAAGCAGGTGCGGATCAATTAGATGAAGACACCATGCTTGATGCCTTAATGTTCGGTCATGAAGCAATCAAAAAATTATGCGCTTGGCAAGAAGAAATCATTAAAGAAATCGGTGTTGCCAAACGTGAAATCGAATTATATCAATGCGATCCTGTCATTGAAAAAGATGTCACCGATAGAGCAGAAGAAAGACTTAAAAAAGCCATCTCTATCTTTGATAAATTAGAAAGACAAAGAGCTATTGACGCTATCGAAGATGAAATCTTAGATGATTACGATAGCCGTAAATACGAAGATGAAAAGACCCATCAAAAAGTGATGCACATGGTCAATGAAACTTTAGAAGCTTTAGTGGCAAAAGAAGTTAGACGTCTCATCACAGATGAGAAGATCAGACCAGATGGTCGTAAAGTCGATGAAATCCGTCCATTAGATGCCCAAATCGATTTATTACCAAGAACCCATGGTTCTGCCATGTTCACACGTGGTCAAACACAAGTCATCTCCGTTACCACATTAGGTGCTAAATCCGATGAACAAATCATCGATAACTTAACACCAGAAGAAACTAGACACTGGATGCATCATTATAACTTCCCACCATATTCCGTTGGTGAAGTTGGTAGAATGGGCTCCCCAGGCAGAAGAGAAATCGGTCATGGTGCACTAGGTGAAAGAGCTTTAAGCTATGTTATTCCTAGTGAAGAAGAATTCCCATACACTATTAGAACAGTGGCGGAAGTCGTGGAAAGTAACGGTTCCTCCTCTCAAGCTAGTATTTGTGCTTCCTGTATGTCCTTAATGGCGGCAGGTGTCCCAATTAAAGCAATGGTCAGTGGTATTGCCATGGGCTTAATTAGCTCTGGTCCATTAGATGATGACCACCCATATACCATTCTTACTGATATACAAGGTTTAGAAGATCACTTCGGCGATATGGACTTCAAAGTCGCAGGTACTGAAAAAGGTATTACCGCCTTACAAATGGATATCAAAATCAAAGGTGTTACCCGTGATGTTTTAAAGAAAGCCTTAGCCCAAGCTCATGTCGCAAGAGCGCAAATTAGAGAAGTTATGGCTAAAGCCATTTCCGAACCACGCCCAGATGTTGGCAAATACGCTCCTAAGATGGATACCTTCAAAATCGATCCAGACAAGATCAGAGAAGTTATCGGTACCGGTGGCAAGATTATCAATGACATTATTGCTAAATGCGATAACGTGAAGATTGATATCGAAGATGATGGTCAAGTCACTATTTACCACATGGATAGAGAAATCATCAATAAAGCCAAAGCTATCATTCTCGACATCGTGAGAGAAGCCAAAGTCGGTGAAGAATTCGTCGGTGAAGTTACCCGCGTTGAAGACTATGGTGCCTTCGTCCACTTATTCGGTGATGTCGATGGCTTGTGCCATGTCTCCAGATTAGGTTGGGGTTACATCGATAAAGCCAGTGATGTCGTCAAAGTCGGTGACAAGATTAAAGTCAGAGTCATCGAAATCGATGAAAAAGGCAAAGTGAAAGTTTCCCATAAAGAATTCTTGGAAAAACCAGAAGGTGAAGAATTCCGTATGGAACACCAAGCCCGTCCTGATAAATCCTTCAAAGGACCAAAAAAATTTAAAAAATAACCATTAAGGCCCATTAACTTGGGTCTTTTTTATTCTTTAGTGAATTCTCTTTTATTTACATAAAAAGAGTGTTATATTAAAAGCAACTTATAAATATAGTCAATTATTTTAGGGGGGACATATGGATTCCATTAAAATTTGTGCTTTAGGCGGTCTCGATGAGTCCGGTAGAGATTGTTATGTTGTTGAGATTAACGACGATATTTTTGTATTAGATTATGGTGCTTCCCTCCCCGATAAAACCCTTCCCGGAATTGACTTTTTAATCCCTAATAATGACTATTTAATTAAAAACAAACATAGAATCAAAGGCTACATTATGACCCATGGTCATGATGAAAATATGGCGGGTTTAAAATACGTTTACGATCAAGCTCCCGCGCCTATTTATTGTACGGAAACCACAAAGGCCATTATGGAATGGGAATCAAAACTATACCATATCAAGCCTAAATTCCTTTTTGTGACCGTTAAGCCAACGAGTGAAGTCTACATCGGTAGTGTCCGTTTCCGTTTCTTCCAAACAATGCACAATATTTGTGAATCCATCGGTGTCGCTATCGAAACTGATAGAGGTTGGATTATTTATTCCTCCGACTTTATCGTCGATTACACAGTGAGCAATCCCGGTTATATCTTTGATATTAATTCTTTAATTAAAAGAGGAAATAAAGATGATACTTTAATTCTCCTTTGTGAAAGTAAAGGTGCGAATAGACCAGGCTATTGTTCTCCAAAACACCGTTTAACCGCGTTAATTAAAGATTATTTTAACGATGAAAAGCGCATCTTTATCTCCTGTTTCTGGGAGAACTTCTATCGTTTAGAAGAAATCGCTCGACTATGTCATGAACATAAGAAAAAAGTTTATGTTTACGACGAATACGCTCGTAATTTGTTAAGTGATATTTTATCTTTACCATTCTGTCCATTTAATAAAAATGACTTCATTTCTCCCGAAGACTTACTGAGAGTAAGAAAACAAGACATGGTGGTATTAATGCTCGGATATGGTGAAGAATTATACGAAAAGATATCTCTTTTAGCCAAGGGTCAAAACCCCGATAAGCGCATTACATTAGATAGTGACGACATCTTTATCTCCGCGGCTTTACCAATGTTATCACTAGAAACTGTTGCCACCCACTCCATCGATGATTTATATCGTACCGGTTGTACAGTTGAATGGGTCACCAATAAGAAAATAGTGTCGATGCACGCTAGAGAAGATGATATCCGCGCTTTATTAACATTATTAAAACCAAAATACTATTTCCCTGTTAGAGGTACATATGTCAATCTTCTTGCAAATGCAAGACTTGCTATCTCCACAGGCTTAGGTCTAAACCCGATGAACGTCTTCGTTTTAGATAATGGTATGCAAGTGGTGTTCGATGAAGCCCCACGTCCAAGAGTTATCCCTAACGAAGTTAATCAGATTAATATTGCTCCTCTTCTCGTTGACGGAAGAGGTATCACAAGCATTGAAGAAGACACGATGGAAGAGAGAAAGAAACTCTCAGAAGATGGTGTTGTCGTCGTGGCTAGTACGGTTAGTTTAAAAGAAAAAACCATCGTTTCTGGTCCGGATACCCAAATGCGTGGATTCGTCTACGTCAAAGAAGCTGAACCGTTAATTAAATCAATCACCAATATTTATATCGATGAAATTACCACCGCGTTAAATATGGGTGAAACCAATTTCGAAAAGGTCAAACTCGCCATTTGTGATCGCGCGAAAAAGTACATCAAACGTGAAAATGGCCGCGAACCTTTAATCCTCCCGATTGTCATAATCGTCGACTAATTAAATAAAGATAAGCATTCATTGAATGTTTTCCCTTATTTTTCTAGACTTACGCGTATGTGCGCATATATAATATTTTTATATGAGTGAAGAAAACTTAACACCAATATCAAAAAAGCAATTTGCTTTTTTTGAAGGTATTGCCCTCGCTTTAATCGGTATCGTCTTAGTTTTAAATATGTGGTACCCAGCGAGAGTTTTAACGTTGCCTTTTACATATCTATTTGGCGTTTTAAGCTATGTTATATATTTATTTGTCTATTTAGAAGGCATGTTCCTTCTCTTCCGTGGCAAAGGATTTAAAATAAAATTTAATCTTAGATTAGTGGGCATTATATTAACCTTTATTGCCTTATGTCTCATTGCCACATCTTTCTCCCATATGGAGTACTATTGGCGTTCTTTAGGCAATTATTTAATTCATGACTTAAACTACATCCAAGAA
Organism: Bacilli bacterium; assembly: GCA_024696885.1. Classification (GTDB taxonomy): domain Bacteria; phylum Bacillota_I; class Bacilli_A; order RFN20; family CAG-826; genus CAJOLV01. The sequence goes on along the minus strand of JAILGI010000003.1, from coordinate 26,224 downwards.
AGCCATTTCATCAATCTCTTCCAAGAAGGTATCGGTGGTGGTTTCTTAGGCGCGGTTATCTGGGGTGTTTTAAACGATGTTGGTAATATCATCCCCTTCTTAATTGGCTTCCTCCTTTTAACTATCGGCGTGGTTTTAATCTTTCTTAAAGATATCCTTGCTCTTTTTAATAAAAAGAGAAAAGAAAGAAAATTCAATAAAGAGGAAAACGAAGTTCCTTTACAAGAAGTGGAAATTTCCAAAGATAACACCTCTAATATCATCAAAAACGCAAGTATCGTTGAAAAAGCGGACACTACAGAAAGAACTATTAATGAGGTAAAACCTCAATCATTTGCCCCAGCGAATGAAATGATGGGTCAATCCCCACATTATGGCACCAATTTACAATTTAGAAATACCGGTGTTTTTGTCCCCGCTCACTTTGTAAAAGGCGTCACACCTGGTGATAATCCTTCGCAACCTTTGAATATTGAACAATCAATTAATAATTCTTCCTCTTCTACACCTTTAACAAGTCCTAACAAAGTAGAGCCATCTTTTACCCCTGTTATACCTTCTATGCCAGTAGAGGAAAAGAAAGAAGAAGTAAAAGAAATACCTAATCCCGTTCCAGTTAAGAATGAACAATTAACTTTAGATTTTGATGCGCCACGTCAATTTGATAAAAAGATCGTGACCGCGCAGCCTATCTTCAATGAGCCAACAAGTATTGTGAATAACAATCCAATGCCTGCTCCGGAAGTGGCTCCAACCATCACTAACGAAGTTAAAGTTAAACAAAAAGTGGAATGGGTACCTCCAACAAGTGATTTATTAGAGCAATACGAAACTACAGAAGCGGAAGAACTTAACCGTAAAACCGCGGATGAAAGAACAGAAGCTCTTAACCAATTCTTTGAAGAATATCGCGTCGGTGCGGAAATCGCGGGCTATATCATTGGTCCATCTGTCACCCGTTATAACGTCAAATATAAACCAGGCGTTCCCGCTAAGAACGTCGATTTGCGTAAAAACGATATCGCTATCCGTTTAGGTGGCGTTGATTGTCGTTTTGAACAAGTCGTGGAAGGCAGTTATTATTCCGGCTTAGAAGTTCCTAACGCGGTAATTACCACTGTCAGCTTTAAAGATGTCTTTGACGCTTTACCTGATGTGCAAAAACATCCTTTAGCAGTGGCTTTCGGTAAGAATATTGAAGGTAGAGTTATCTACGCTGATTATGATAAATTCCCACACCTCTTAGTAGCAGGTACCACTGGAAGTGGTAAATCTATCTTTATCAACTCAATTATTACCACTTTAATCATGCGTAATTCACCAGATGATTTAAAACTCGTTCTCGTGGATCCTAAGAAAGTGGAAATGCTTAAATATCGCGATTTACCACACTTATTATGTCCAGTTATTACGGAACCAGAAAAAGCCAAACCATTACTTGATAAACTCGTCGAAGAAATGAACGAGAGATATGAAAGAATTGGTTCTAACGATGTCGTTAATATCTCTGAATACAATGAAATCGCGGAAGAAAAGGGTTTAGATAAGATGCCTTATATCGTCGCTATTCTCGATGAATTTGGTGACTTAGTGCAAACATGTAAAGAGATTTCTCGTCCTATCGTTTTATTAGGTCAAAAAGCAAGAGCGTGTGGTATTCATATTTGCATTGCTACCCAATCCCCAACTGCAGATATCATTACAAGTTCTATTAAAAACAATTTACCAGCCCACGTTGCTTTAGCGTGTGCTAACTATACGCAATCCGTCACTATCTTAGGTGAACAAGGCGCGGAAAAACTTTTAGGTAAAGGTGATATGCTCGTACAATCACAAACCGTTTCCCGTGTTGGCTTAGCCCGTGTCCAAGGTTGTTATATTTCTGGAAAAGAGATTTCTCGAGTTACATCATATCTTAAAGAAAAATATGAAACAGTTTACGATGAAAAATATCTCAATTTAGAAGAAAAAGCGGAAGAAGAAGGACAAGCCTATGTCGCAAGTGGCGGCGCCACTGCGCAAATGGAAAATTCGGAAGAATCCAAATATCAAAGTATTAAAGCTTGGGTTATGTCCCAACAATATACATCCATGAGCCGCATTCAAGGTGAATGTTTCATCGGATTTAACCGCGCTAGAAGAATCTTTAATCGACTTGTGCAAGAAGGAATTGTTGAAGGAACAAGCGAAGGAAATAAGGGAAGTCGTGTACTTGTACACGATGCACAAACTTCCATCGACCTTGACGATATCCCCACAAGTGATGAACAAAGTGAGTATTAAATATGAGTGCCTTCATTAAAGCTAATCTCGTCTCTTTAAGAACCATCGATGTGATGGTGTTTACTGACGCTTATATTGGAGAAGATCGCCTTACTTTCTCTTTATTCCAAGAAAACGAATATTTGTATTCACCCACAATTATTCGCCGTACATCGATGCGTGAATTAATGATTTTCCGCTTGGAATTAAAAGAACAATTTGATTTCTCAAAACATTATTATCTATCCTTCATGAACTTCCCTATTCAATTAGTGGATGTCTCTATGGCGGTGGACTTTAAAGAATTCGATTTAATGTTTTATTACGATGGCGATGATTTAGGTGCGACCTATGGCAAAGAGGAAACCACCTTTAAGGTTTGGGCCCCTCTTTCACCTTTGGTGAAAATTAAAATCGAAAACGCAAAAGGTGAGTTTGAATATCACACCTTAACTCGTTTAGATAGAGGTGTTCATGCGATTACCTTAAAAGGCGATTATAAGAACCGCAAATATCGTTATGTCATCGAAAACAACGGTGTTGTTCGTGAATCATATGACATATACGGTAAATCCTCTTCTTTAAACTCGGTTTATTCATCAGTTGTTGATATTGAAGAAATTAAACAAATGGGCACAGTTCCATGCGCTTCTTCCTTATTAAAACCAGTGGATTCCATTATTTACGAAGTGAGTATTCGTGATTTTACCGAAGGTAAAGACACTGATATTCAAGAAAAAGGTAAATATTTAGGTTTCGTAGAAGAAGGAAGAAAGACCAAATGTGGTCACCCCGCGGGCATTGATTATTTATCATACCTTGGTGTTACCCATGTTCAACTATTGCCAGTTCACGATGTCGTTAACGTCCCTGATGATAATGTGAAAGCAAAATATAACTGGGGTTATGACCCAGCGAGCTATTTCGTTTTAGAAGGTGCTTATTCTTCTGATCCGGGAAATCCAACGAGTAGAAATATAGAATTTAAAACTCTTGTTAATAAACTCCATAAAAGAAATATCGCGGTGAATGTCGACGTTGTTTATAACCATGTTTTCGAATGGTTCTATACATCTTATGAAAGAACAGTTCCTGGCTATTTCTTTAGAAAGAAGAAAAATGGAGAATTATCATCTTGTTCCGGATGCGGCAATGACTTCGCTAGCGAAAGAAAAATGGCAAGAAAACTCATCGTCGATAGTGTGAAATATCTTTTTGAGATATATGATATCGATGGTCTCCGTTTTGACTTAATGGGACTTCTTGACATCACCACGATGCGTGAAATCGAAGCGGCCGTTAGAAAGATTAAACCAACCGCCCTTCTTTATGGTGAAGGTTGGAATATGGGCTTACAAATCCCGGTTGAAGAAAGAGCGTGTCACGATAACGCAGATAAATTACCAGGATATGGTTTCTTTAACGATATGTATCGCGACATCATTAAAGGTCCAACATTCAAAGATAGAATTAAAGAAAAAGGCTTTATCAATGGTGATTTAAATTACTACTTTGGTCTTGAATACATCATGAATGGTTCGGTCTTAGATATGTCATATCAACATCGTTTCTTAGACGCTAATCAGAGTTTGAATTATGCGGAATGTCACGACAATAATACACTCTTTGATAAACTCGCAGAATCCAATAGTGATGAAGACGTTGATACACTCTATCGTAGGATAAGATTGGCAAACGATATTATTCTCACTTCATTCGGTATGCCGTTCTTCCATATGGGCCAAGAAATCGGTCAATCTAAGTCCGGTTTAGATAACACTTATAACGTCACCAAAATTAACAATATGAACTGGTCGTTAGTGGATCAAAACTTCTTCATGGTGGAGCACTTAAGAAAGCTTATTATTTATCGTAAAACCATTTTGAAATATTTATCTTTATATCGCCCAGAAGATATTAAAGGTGTTTATACATTTCATAAACTTGATAATGGTTTAGTGGTTATCGATGTCAATTCTCCATTAATGGAAAAATATCCTGGCCTCAAGATTATTATCAATAACTCAAACGATAAGAAAATTTATGAAGATGGCGATTATTATTCCATTTTGGAAATCGATAAAACAGAATTTGCCATCCAAAGAGTCCCAATATCTCCAGCGAAATTGATAATTCTTTATAAAAACAAAAATTAAAATACCCTATAAGGGTATTTTTTTACGCATATATTTTGGATAACGGTTTTTGACAATCCGTCCATCACCTTTAGCAAGGTCAATAGGAACACCTTGATATTTCAATAAGATATAACCTTTATATCCATCTTTATTAATGGAGTTTCCTTCTAAATACGCTGCCGCTTCTTTTTCATCTATTTCTAATTCTTGAGAGAAACTATTAATATAACGAGCGTAATGAATATCGTATTTGATATCATCGTGTAATTCTTCACCTAATTTAACCCCATCACGAATGATATTGAGATTCTTCATATTAATGGAGGATTGACTTAAAAAAGTGAAGGGTCCATATTTCTTTTTAACTTGTTTAGCCTCATCTCTACTTTTTAAGATTCCTGGTTTTTTAATTAAAGCGATATAGTGACCTTCTCCAGGGAATAAATAAGGGAATAAATGAATGCCTAATCCGCGTCTCGAAACATAGAAAAGTGGGTTATTTTCTATCGGTTCAATTTCCGCATCAGTTTCCCTTAAAAGATGCTCGATAATTTCTTCATCTTCTTCGTAGGAAAAAGAACAAGTGGAATAGATTAATTTGCCACCTTCTTTTAACATCTGATAACACATTAAAATCAATTCTTTCTGAATAGAGGCATATTTAAGGACTTTATTGATGTTCCAATCTTGTTTCATTAAATCATTTTTGCGGAACATTCCTGATCCTGAACATGGAGCGTCTAATATAATTGCATCAAATGTATTTAGATATTGTTTATAGATTTTGGAGAAATCATTAGAGACAATTAATAAATTGCATAAACCCATTCTTTCCGCGTTTTCTTTAATGATTTGGGCTCTTTGATTGCTTAAATCATTAGAGACAACTAGACCAGTTTGTTTCATTAATAAAGAGGCCCCGACAGTTTTACCACCTGGCGCGCCACACAAATCTAAAACTAATTGATTAGGCTTAGGATTTAATAGACAACTGACCAACATCGCTGAGGGTTCTTGTAGGTAAAAAACACCGAGTTCATAAAGGAGAGATTTGCCTAATTCGTATTCGCTTTTATTATATAAATAGGCATTTTCCACGATAGGGTGCCTTTCTAAATGAGGATAAATTGATAATAGTTTTTCTGCACTCATTTTTTGTGTATTTAAAAGAAGCGCATGCTTACTTTCTAACTCTAAAGAACAAACCAGTTTTTCTATTTCTTCCTCATTTAAATATTTTTTTAAATGTTCAATAAACGTCATTTCATATGAATTTTACCACAAAATTCTAAATATATAGAATTTAGTAATGAAAATTTGTTAAAATAAACATGATTTTTAAAGGAGATTTTCAAGTTTATGAGAATGGTTGATTTAATTATTAAGAAAAGAGAAGGACAAGAATTAACAGATGAAGAAATCCGTTTTTGGATTAGCGGATATGTCAAAGGTGAAATTCCTGATTATCAATCCTCTGCGATGCAAATGGCGATTGTCTTCCAAGGAATGAATAATCGCGAAATTGCAACTTTAACCGATGCGATGTTACATTCTGGTGAAACACTCGATTTATCCATGCTCAAAGGCGTGAAAGTCGATAAACACTCCACTGGTGGAGTGGGAGATAAAACATCTCTTGTTTTAGGACCTATGGTGGCCGCTTGCGGAGCAACATTAGCCAAGATGAGTGGTCGTGGTTTAGGCCATACCGGTGGAACATTAGATAAATTAGAATCAATTCCAGGTGTTACCATTGCTATTTCTGGTGACCGTTTTGTCAACCAAGTCAATGAAATTGGCTGTGCGATTGTTGGTCAAACCGGTAGCTTAGTTCCTGCGGATAAGAAAATGTATGCTTTAAGAGACGTCACCGGAACAGTGGAATCTATTCCATTAATTGCCGCTAGTGTTATGAGTAAAAAACTCGCTAGTGGATCTGATGCTATCTTATTAGATGTCACCGTAGGTGAAGGCGCATTCATGAAGAATGTTGAACAAGCGAGAAAACTCGCCCACATTATGGTAGACATTGGTAAGCGTTTAAATAGAAACACAAAAGCCGTCTTATCCAATATGAGCGAACCTTTAGGAAAAGCCGTTGGTAACTCTTTAGAAGTTAAAGAAGCAATTGACGCTTTGCAAGGTCATGGACCAGAAGATTTAATGGAACTGTGCTATTCTGCAGGCGCTATTATGTTAGAGCAAGCCAATTGTTATAAAACAATTAAAGAAGCAAGAGCGGCATTAGAAGAAGTCATTCGTAATGGCCAAGCGTTTGATCGCTTTGTGAAGATGGTTAAAGCCCAAGGTGGCGATATCGAATATATCCTACATCCTGAGAAATTTGAAATGGCTAAAGTCATCCTTCCAATCTATGCAGATGAAGCCGGATACGTAAAAGAATTGAATGCTTTAACAATTGGTGTTAGTTCCATGAAACTCGGTGGTGGAAGAGAAACCCTTGACGATGTCATCGATATGTCCGCGGGTATTGTTTTAAATAAAAAAGTGGGCGATCAAGTGGCAAAAGGCGAACTCTTAGCAACCCTCTATACCAATAAACCTGCTAGCGTTTATGAACCAATTGCTGAAGAGGTCAAAAACACCTTTGTTATTTGCCAAGAAAAAGTCGAACATCAACCTGTTATTTTAGAGGTTATTGAATAAAATGAGTCAGCCCTTAGCGGATTTATTAAGACCAAATTCACTAGATGAAATGGTGGGCCAGTCCCACCTTTTAGCAAAGGGTTCTTTGTTTCGCAAGGTGATTGAAAATGGTCATGTGCCAAACATGATTTTTTATGGTCCTCCCGGAACTGGAAAGACCACTATGGCGAACATTATCGCTAAGAAAACAAATAAAACCTTATATCGTTTAAATGGTACCAGTGCCTCAACTGAAGATATCAAAAAAGTCATTGCGGATATCAATAGTGTTTTTTCTACGAACGGCATTTTGCTCTATCTCGATGAAATCCAATATTTAAATAAAAAACAACAGCAATCTCTCCTTGAATTTGTGGAAAGTGGCGATATCACTTTAATCGCTTCCACAACGGAGAATCCTTATTTTTATATATATCCCGCTTTGATTTCTAGGTGCACAGTTTTTGAATTCAAATCTGTCAGTGTTGATGAGATTAAAAAAGGCTTAAAAAGAGCTGCGGATTACCTCAAAGTTGATATCGATGACGGAGCGCTTACCCTCCTCGCCGTGGCCTCTAACGGAGATGTAAGAAAATCACTTAATAATTTAGAATTTATTGTCTCTTCCTTAAAGAAGAATAAAAAGATTAGCGAAGAACAAGTTAAAGAGCTAATTAACAAAGCTCATATTACATATGATAGAAGCGAAGACAAACATTTTGATAATCTTTCTGCTTTCATGAAGTCACTGAGAGGTAGCGATCCTGACGCTGCTATTTTCTACTTAGGAAAAATGCTAGAAGCAGGCGATATTATTGCTGCTAGTCGTCGACTAATGTGCTCAGCAACAGAAGATGTTGGTTTAGCCTATCCGCAAATCATTCCAATTGTGAAATCTTGCGTTGATATGGCCTTACAATTAGGTATGCCAGAAGCAAGACTTCCTTTAGCGAATGCGACTATTTTAATCGCCACCGCCCCGAAGAGTAATTCTGCATATTTAGCTATTGATGCCGCCATGCGAGATATTGAAGCAGGCAAAGGAATTAATGTTCCTCGTCAATTACAAAATACCCATTTCGATGGAGCGGACACAAAAGAAAAAGGACAGCATTATCTCTATCCACATGACTATAAGAATCATTGGGTTGAACAACAATATTTACCCGATGATATCAAACAAGCAAAGTATTATGTCTACCAAGACAATAAATATGAGCAAACTTTAAAAGAATACTGGGAAAAGGTTAAAAAATGAGAGTAGTATTAACCACTGTTTTATCGGCAAAAGTACGCGTCAATGAGCGTTTAATAGCGTCAATCGGGCGTGGATTTCTTTTGCTCGTTGGTTTTACCGACGGCGATGATAAAGAGACCGTAGAGAAAATGGCGGATAAAATTCTCTCTTTAAGAGTGTTCCCAGATGAACATCAATTAATCAATTTATCGCTTGATGATGTGAAGGGTTCTATCCTTTCCGTCAGTCAATTTACTTTATATGCGGACACCAAAAAAGGAAGACGTCCATCATTTGTTAATGCCCTTAGACCAGGAGAAGCGGAACCATTATATGATTACTTCAATGAACTATTAGAAATGAAATATGGAAATATCCAAACTGGCATCTTCGGTGCAGACATGAAAGTGGAGAGTATTAACGATGGTCCATTTACCCTACTTTTAGATAGCAAGGAGTTATTCTTCTAATGAAAGTATTAATCGGATTAAGCGGTGGTGTTGACTCCGCTGTTGCAGCGTATTTACTCAAAAAAGAAGGCTATGAAGTAACGGCCTGTTTTATGCGTAACTGGGACGCTTTAGCAAACAATGACTATCTAGGTAACCCCACGATTAATAACGACCAATGTCCTCAGGAAAAAGACTATGATGACGCGGTTAAAGTGGCCCAAAAACTCGGCATCGAATTACTACGTGTTGACTATGTTAAAGAATATTGGGATAACGTATTTTCTTATTTAATCAAAGAATATGAAGCGGGTAGAACTCCTAATCCCGATATTTTTTGCAATAAATATATTAAGTTTGGTCCTTTCTTAGATTTTGCCAAAAAGCATGGATTTGATGCGATTGCGATGGGCCATTACGCCAAAAGAGTGGACCGTAATGGTAAAGCCTATTTGTGCAAATCATTTGATCAAAATAAAGACCAAACATATTTCTTATCACAAATCTCACAAGAGCAAGTTTCCTCTTGTTTATTTCCTTTAGGAAATATTGATAAGAGTGAAGTGAGAAGAATCGCCCATGAACTCAAGTTAGAATCCGTCATGGATAAAAAAGATAGCACTGGCATTTGCTTTATTGGCGAAAGAAATTTCCGTCAGTTTTTACAAAATTACATACCTGCGCAAAATGGGCAAATCATCGATATTGAAACTGGTAGAGTATTAGGCGAGCACGTAGGTGCGATGTACTACACAATCGGTCAAAGAAAAGGTTTAGGTATCGGTGGCATACATGGCGAGCAGGCAAAAGGTTGGTTTGTCGTCAAAAAAGACGTCAAAAAGAACATTATTTATGTCGCCAGTGGTGATGAAAACAAGCACTTATTGAGCGATAGCTGTACAGTGACAGATATTAATTGGATTAGTGATGTTCCCGAAAATAAAAAGCACCTCAATGCGAAGTTTAGATATCGCCAAAAAGATAATGGTGTCACCATCGAGTTTATTAATGACAATAAAATCAAACTCATCTTTGATGAGCCATATAAAGCAGTCACCCCTGGACAAGCCGCGGTTTTATATGATGGCGATATTTGTTTAGGTGGTGGATTAATTGAACACACTTATAAAAATAACGAGCAAACAGATTAGTTTTATATTCTTTTGAATATATTTATTGTGAAAAACCGTTATTTATCATAAAATACAAATCGGAAGCTAATCTTATTAAACTCAATCATAGAGAGCGCTGATGGTGGAAGAGCGCATTGAGAAATAGGAAGGCCACTTCCCCTGATTCGGGTAATGCCGACGCGACTGACGATTCAGTCATAATTAAGCGCACATCACAATAGTGAGTGAAATAGGATGGTAACGCGGTATTAATCGTTCCTATAAGGAACGTTTTTCTATATTTAGGAGGAATTTATGAAAAAATTATCTTCAAGTGAAATCAGACAAATGTGGTTAGACTTCTTTGCTAGCAAAGGTCACCATATCGAACAAGGCGCATCATTAATCCCGAAGAATGATCCAACTTTGCTTTGGATTAACGCGGGTGTTGCGGCTTTAAAAAAGTATTTTGATGGTAGTGAAGTACCTCCTTCAAGAAGAATTACTAACGCCCAAAAGTGCATTAGAACTAACGATATTGAACACGTTGGTCACACCGCTAGACACCATACATTCTTTGAAATGATGGGTAATTTCTCCATCGGTGATTACTTCCGTAAAGAAGTCATCCCCTGGGCGGTGGAATTACTTTTAAGTGAAAAGTGGTATGCTTTAGATAAAGATAAACTTTATATCACCTATTTTCCTTCAGATTTAGAAACCAAGAAATGTTGGATGGACGCGGGAATTAGTGAAGACCATTTAATTCCACAAAGTGGAAACTTCTGGGAAATTGGCGCTGGTCCATGTGGCCCTGACACCGAAATGTTCTATGACCGCGGTGAAAAATACGATCCTCAACATATTGGAATTGATCTTCTTAAAAACGATATGGAAAACGATCGTTATGTGGAAATTTGGAACATTGTTTTCTCCCAGTTCAACTCTGAACCAGGTAAGAAAAGAGAAGAATATAAAGAATTACCTAGTAAAAACATCGATACAGGAGCTGGTTTAGAAAGACTAGCGTGTATCATTCAAGAAACAGACACAAACTTTGAAACCGATTTATTCTTCCCAATTATTCAAGAAGTGGAAAGATTAACCGGTCATAAATACGATGAAAATCACCTTGCCTTTAGAGTCATCGCTGACCATGTTAGAAGCATTACTTTTGCTCTCGCAGATGGTGAAATGTTCTCTAATGAAGGTAGAGGCTACGTTTTAAGAAGACTCCTTAGACGCGCGGAAAGATATGGAAGAGTGTTAGGAATTAACGAACCATTCTTATATAAATTCGTCGCCTTAGTGAGTGAAATTATGCATTCATATTATCCTTATTTGGATAATAAAAAAGACTTTGTCGCTAAGATGATTAAAGCGGAAGAAGAAAAATTCATCAAAACATTAGCTAATGGTGAATCTCTCTTATTAAAGGCCATCGATGGTAAAGATACCTTAGACGCCGAAGATATGTTCCGTTTATATGATACTTTTGGTTTCCCAAAAGAATTGACTATGGAAATCTGTGAAGAACATCATGTCAAAGTGGATATGGATGGCTTTAACGCATTAATGGAAGAACAAAAGCAACGCGCGAGAGCCGCCCGTGGTGATCGTCAAAGCATGAATAAACAATCATTTGATTTAATGAACTGCACCTTAGCAAGTGAATTTATCTATGATAAAGAACCAATCGAATGTAAAGTCATTGCTTTATTTAAAGATGGTGAAAAAGTAGATAGCATCACCACACGTGGTGAAATTATGCTTGATCGCACCAATTTCTATGCCGAAAGCGGTGGTCAAGTCGCTGATACTGGTGAAATTGAAAATGAAGAAACATCATTAAAAGTCACCAACGTCATCAAAGCGCCAAACAAACAACACCTCCACTCTGTGGAAGTGAGATATGGCGAAGTTAAAGTGGGCGATAAATTCATCGCTAAGATTGATGAAGAAAGAAGATTACGTATCATGCGTAACCATTCCTCTGTCCACCTCTTACAAAAAGCATTAAGCGAAGTTTTAGGTGATCACATCGCTCAACATGGTAGTTTCGTCAACGACGAATACTCCCATTTCGACTTTAATCATTTCACAAAAATGACACCTGAACAAATCAACGCTGTCGAAAGAAAAGTGAACGCTTGGATTAGCGAAGCTATTCCTTGTGAAACAAAGGTTTTACCTATTGAAGAAGCCCAAAAGATGGGGGCAAAAGCCTTATTTAATGATAAATATGGTGACACAGTGAGAGTGGTTTGCTTCGATGAAGTGAGCAAAGAATTCTGTGGTGGCACCCACGTCTCTAATTCCCAAGATATTGGTGTCTTTGTCATTGAATATGAAGAATCCGTCGCCGCGGGTATTAGACGTATTCAAGCGCGTACTTCCTCTGGTGCCTATGAATTAATTAAACATCGTGAAAACTTACTCAATAACGTCAAAGATAAACTCAACACTTTATCTTTTGAAGATATCAATAACCGCTTAACTGCTTTGTTAAATGAAAAAGAAGCGTTAAAGAAAGCAAATGAAGCATTAAATGATAAGTTATCATTTATTAATTCCCAAATGATGAAGAATAGTTTTATAGAAAGAGACGATTTATCCCTCTTAGTCAGCTATCAAAAAGGACAATCCAGAAACGAATTATTATCCATTATTGATAATTTGAAACAAGGTAAAGATAATTACATCATCGCTCTTCTTGGTGATGAAAATGGCTCTGTCCCAATCGTCGTAGCGTGCTCTAAAAAAGCCAATGAAAAAGGTTATAAAGCCGGTGCTTTAGTGAAAGCAATGGCGCAAGTCCTTTTAGGTGGAGGCGGTGGTAGAGATGAACTCGCCTCTGGTTCTGGAAGAGACACTTCTAAAGTAGAAGCCGCTATTCAATTAGTGAAGGAAATGGTCAAATAATGGAAAAAGTCATTGGTTTAGATTTAGGCACCAAGACTTTAGGTATCGCTAAAAGCGATGTCTTAGGTTTTGTGCATGGTGTAGAAACCTTTCGCTTTCCTCATAAACAATTCATCATTGCCCGCAAACACGTGATTGAACTCACAAAACAGTTAGGCATTAAAGAAATAGCCTTAGGCTATCCTCTTCATTTAAGTGGTGAACAAAGTGAGATGAGTGAAATGGTGCTTCGCTTCCGTGATGACTTATTAGAAATGGATAACACATTAAACATCCACTTGGTGGATGAAAGAATGTCATCTGTTACCGCAAACCAAAGTATTTCCTTAAGAGGAATGAATCACGACCAAAGAAAAGAAAATGTCGATAAAATCGCCGCATGTGTGATTTTAGATACATATATTAGATCAAAGGAGAATGGACATGGAACTCGATGAAAACAAAAAATTAACCGTCATTGATGGACAAGGCAAAGAACACGAAATGGAAATCCTCTTTACTTATGAAAATGAAGAAAGAGGCACAAAATATGTCTTTTTCTTCGATCCAAAAACACCTGACGATATTATTCCAATGCGTTACAACGATAACTTCGAATTAGAAGAAATCGAAGACGAAGAGGAATATGAAGAAGTGGAAGAAGTCTTCAATTCTTACATGGAAGACCCCAAAATCCAAGACTTAAAGAAAAACTAATGTAAGTTAAAAACAAAATAGACTAAGATGCCCATTAGAGCGCTTATAGCAAGAATTGTTATAGGAGACAGGCTCTTTTTCTTTTTCTTTTTATGAAGAAGAATAAAGAATCCTAAAATGAGGAAAATAGCGATACCAGTGCGATCGAAACTGAATTCACTGGTATTGATATTAAAGGCTTTTCCAGAAGTAAAAGCCATCTTGATAAAGAAGAATATAGCGGTGGATAAAATAAGAGAAATGACAACTGGTCTAACTCCATTTAAACCACCTTGGACAAAGCGATTTTTAAGTGCCTTTTTCATAATCATCGCGACGAGCAAAATAATGATAAAAGAGGGTAAAACAACACCGAGAGTCGCACATACCGCCCCTAAGATTCCACCGACTTGTGAGCCGACAAATGTGGCGATATTAATCGCGAATGGTCCAGGGGTGGATTCACTAATCGCAATAAAATCTAAAAGAGCTTCTTCACTGAGCCAACTATGCTTAATAACCTCTTCTTGAATGAGGCTAATCATTGCATAACCACCGCCAAAAGTGAATAGGCCAATATAGAAGAATATGTAGAATAATTCAAAGAAAATCATTCTTTATCCTCCTTTTTGCTTACCGCTGTAGATACAATACCGACGATAATGCCAAAGAGAATAAATAATAAGGAAATAGATAAAGAAAAACTCCCTATTTTAATATTCACATTAAAGAAGGTTGTTAAGAATAAACCAATAAAGACAATCGCAAAAATGATCCATGATAATAAAGAAAACTTAACCGCTTTCTTTAACTTTAATACCGCTTTGATAAGTAGGATAATTACACCAATGCGTAAACCCTTAAAAGCGGCTTGAACAATTTTCCAGGTCATAAAGTCCTTATAAAAGAACGAAATGATATAGATAATGATAAAAGAAGGAAGAACTAATCCAAGCGTAGCAAAAAAGCTACCCCAAAAACCCGCAACTTCATAACCGACATATGTAGCGGTGTTAACCGCGATTGGACCAGGTGTGGATTCACTAATGGCTAAGATATCAAGCATCTCTTCGTCTTTCATCCACTTTCTCTTTTCGCTCACTTCTCTTTGAAGGATTGGTATCATCGCATACCCACCTCCGAAGGTTAAAAGACCAGTTTTAAAGAAGGTGATGAATAAGCGAAAGATGTTTGTAATTTTGTTCTCTTTTTTCACGTGCTCTATTATATAGTAGTGGTGCAATAAATAAAACTTTGTTTTCTCTTCTTAAGAAAAGAATGGAAATTTTCACTCGTTATTGATATAATAACGCTCGCAATTAGATAGGAGACTATTATCATGGCTGAAAAAACAAAATTAACCGCTGCTGGATATAAAAAATTACAAGATGAATTATATAACTTAGTACAAGTTGTTAGTGAAGAAGTTAAAGTTCAATTAGCAGAAGCACGCGCACAAGGTGACTTAAGTGAAAACGCTGACTATGATGCTGCAAGAAACAAACAAGCGGAAGTCGATGCGAGAATCAAAGAAATCGAATTCATTCTTAACAATTCTGAAATCATCACCGAATCTGGAAAGAATAAAAATCGTGTTTCTTTAGGTTCTACAGTTACTCTTAAAAACTTATCAAATGGAAAAACTGATACTTATATGTTAGTCTCTTCCGTCGAAGCTGATCCATTCAATAAGAAGATTTCCATCGCTTGCCCATTAGGTGAAGCCATTGTTGGAAAATCTGTTGGTGATATCATTGATATCAAGAGTATCAAACCATACAAAGTGGAAGTTATTAAATTAGAAAATATTTAAAAATTTTCAAAAAAAGTGAAAAAAATTAACGAAAAATCTCCGATATGTTTATAGGAGGTTTTTTTATGATAAAACTAATTATCGGTGCGGTTATCGCCGTCTTTGTTGTTATCGGTGGATTTTTGCTTCTTGATCCAAACGTCAATAAGAGCTCAGTCAATAACACCGTGGAAGTCGCAGATACCGCCACTTACACCATTGAAGGAGAAGTAAGCAAGGTTGGCACTTATACTCTCTCTGACGTTGTCACCATGGCGGATTTAATCGCGGCCGCTGGTGGAGCAACAAGTAATGCTGACCCATTAGCCTATTTTGAAGATGCGACTTTAACAAGTGGCAACACCTATTTTATCGCTCCTCAATTCGATAGCACGGATATCTGCGGTACAAGTCCTATTGCAAAAGTCAATGTAAATGCAGATGACGCTGAAACATTAATGAAGGTTAATGGAATTACATCATCAATCGCCTCAAGTATCGTCAGTTATCGCACGGAAAACGGCACATTTTCCACACTTGAGGATCTTTTAAATGTTTACGGTATAGGTAACGCAACTTACCGCAAAATCCGCTCTTATATCATTCTTCACGAGTGATTCTTTTAATCCTTTTTCTATCTCTTTGGATTGGTATTGGATTAAGGCAAAATGTCATCGCGATTGGCATCGTGGCTTTATGCTTCTTTATCTATGTTTTTAAGCGATTTAATAAAGGCGTTCTCATTGTTGTTTTAGGGGTGTCTCTTTTCGGTTCTTTAATCAGTTTCATTAGGCCATCATATCCTCACAAAAGAAATTATACCTGCTTTGTTTACAAAGTAAGCACAAACTATTTCCTCGTTAATTCGGCAGGTGAAAGACTATATTGTTATGAAAAAGAGCACCCCTATGAAGTGGGGGATATTTTAAACATTAAAGGGGAAAGTGAAGATCTATCTTTCTCCTTATTAGAATCATCATTTGACTTTAAATCCTATTTAAATAATGCGGGTGTATATAAAAGATTAAAGATATATTCTTCTTCCTATAAACTGCGTACTCCTTTAAGATTAAATGCTTATCGGAAATCATTTTTGAAAAAGTTTGATGAGAATACGAAAAAAACGGTTTCTGCGATATTATTCTCGCAATATGAAGATAGTAACTTGTCGAGCACAGTTTCTTCTCTTCATATGAATCGTTTGTTGAGCGCAGGTGGGTTATATTTTTATGCATTTATAGGAGTTATTTCCTTTGCGTTATCATTCCTTATAAGCGATAAGGACAACCGACATATTATAGGAGTGATTCTATTATCTTTTTATGTCATTCTCCTATTTCCTAAATTGTCGTTAATAAGGATTTCGCTTTTGTGTCTATTTCGCTTGATTAACAAGAAGCTATTAAATAGGAGATTTGAAAGTATAGAGATGATATCAATAGTGGGTATCGCTTTCTTATTACTCAATTATCATCTAGCGTGTCAAGACAGCTTCATTATTGGGTTTATGGTTTCTATCACTTTAACTCTTTTTTATAATTCTTCATTTTTAGAAGAAGGAATAAGAAAGAAAGTAGTGATGATAACTATCATTTATCTTTTATTCGTTCCTTTTGAAATTAAATACTATCAATCTATTTCACCATTTGGGATTATTTATCAATCTTTGATTTCGCCTATTTTCCTTATATTTGGTTTTCTGGCCTTATTATCTCTATATGGTGTGCCTCTTTATTCCGTGCTGAAGTGGTTTAACTCTCTTTTATTAACCGTCGTCACTCCTTTAACACAAAAGTCTTTTGCCATTTATATTTCACCTTTTAATGAATATTTAACGCTCCTTTATTACGCACTTTTATTCACACTTCTCTATTACAAATTAATAGGCTTTAAACCTTTTTATCGCCCACTTACTTATCTATTAATCGCGTTTTCTATCATATATTGCATACCTTTTAACAATATGATTTCCGCGGAAGTTGATTTTGTAAATGTGGGCCAAGGTGATTGTTGTTTTATAAGAAAGCAAGACACCGCAATTTTAATTGATACAGGAGGTTTGCAGTACACTGATTTAGCTAGAGCATCTCTCATACCTTTTCTTAAAAAGAAAAGAATATATGATATTGATCTAGTGATTACCACTCATAATGATTTTGATCATAATGGTGCGCTCACTAGTTTAAAGGCTCATTTCCCGGTCAAAAAAATAATGGATAATTATGATTTTGAAAATACTAAAATTAACAGAATCAGCTTCACTAACTACAATAATCATGTTGGTGAATATGAAGATGACAATGATAATTCTTTAGTCATTGGTTTTCATCTAATAGGTTATGATTTTTTAATCACTGGTGATGCCTCAATTAAAAACGAGAATACGATTATGAAAGAGTATAACTATATACCTTGCGACATTTTAAAAGTGGGACACCACGGCTCTAATACTTCTTCAAGTGAAAAGTTTGTCTCTTGGTTATCTCCAAAAGAAGCGGTTATCTCTGTCGGTAAAAACAATCAATTTGGTCATCCTCATCAAACAGTTTTAAACATTTTAAAGAAATACAAAATAAAAATCAGACGAACCGATTTAGAAGGAACGATTAAATATAAAAAGTTAATTAATCCCTTCTAGATATTTATTCAAATTGATTTTTTACTTATAATAAAATCAAATGATTTATTTAATTTACGGAAATCAAACACCATCAATTAAATCGCGCATTAAGAAAATTATTAAAGAGCGCCTTCCTGAACACGATGACATGAATCTCGTGAGATTTGACGCGAATAACGTTTTAGTGCAAGAGTGGATCGATGAAGCTAACTACATCCCTTTAGGGTATGACCATAAAATTGTCATCGCTGAGGGTTGCTATTTTTTAGCGAAAACAAAACAAAAGAACAAAATTGAAAGCGATCAAAATTACGCTGTTTTGACAGAATTCCTCAATCATCCAAGCGATGAATGCGATTTGATTTTGACTTTCCCATCATTAGCCATTTCCACAACAAGTGATATTTATAAATTAATTAAAGAAAAAGGCGTCATCGTGGAGATACCTGATTTAGATCAAAATGGATGGAAAGATGGTGTTAAAAGATATTGCTTAGAAAACGCCAAGATAAAGATCAATAACGATGCATTAAATGAACTAGCGGAAAGAACCGCTGGCGATGTTGCTTTGTTGCAAACTAGCGTTGCTAAACTCGCTTTATATACTGACCATATCACATATGAAGACGTCATCTTAATGGTTAACCGTCCATTAGAAGATAACACATTTCTTATCTTTAATTACCTTATTCAAGGTAAAAACGAAGAAGCTATCAAATTGTTCCGTGATTTAAGAGTGACAAACGTGGAACCTGTGACTTTAATTTCCATGTTAGCCAATCAATTCCGTTTATTAAATCAAGTGATGTATCTAACAAAAAGCGGTTATCCAGATGAGGAAATCGCCAAACAATTAAACATTAAAACAATCAGAGCCCAGATATTAAAAAAGAACACTTATTCCGTGTCTGAAAAAGCCATTCATCGCACGCTAAGCACTCTTTTTGATCTCGATTTGCAAATTAAAAGCGGCCAAGTTGACCGCTTCTATGCTTTTGAACTATTTTTAATTAACTTCAAACGAAAATAATTTAATTATTCTTTAATAGAATTGACTAAACGTTGCAAGGAGGCTTTTTGTCTGCTGGCGGTATTTTGATGTTGAATACCATCAGAAACGGACTTGTCGATTAAGCGGAAAGCTTTGACTAATAATTCTTCAGCTTTGGCTAAATCTTTTGCTTCGACTGCTAATCTAACTTTTTTGCTCGCGGTGCGGATTGCGGATTTCGCGCTTGCGTTTCTTTGACGAGCTTTTTCGTTTGTGCCAATACGTTTAATTTGGGATTTAATATTTGCCATAAATCTTTATTCCTCTTTCAATGTCGCGTTATATGTTATCAAATGTCAACAAATAATGCAATTATTTATTTCCCTTTTTTAATTGGGCAATTTCATAGACGAAATCATTAACTGTCGCCATGACACCTAATGTTTCTTCTTTGAAGGCGATATCGAATTGGTCTTGAAGTTCTTTAATGAGTTCGACATAACTCATGGAATCGCCACCTAAATCGTTAATCCAGTGAGCGTCATCTTCAATCTTATAAGCAGGAAGAACGAGGACTTTGGAGAATGTTTCCTTAACAGGAACCAAGATTTCTTCGATTGTCTTTTTATCAAAACCAGCAAATTTCTTCACTTGTTGTTTTTGATGGAGTGGTAAATATTCACCAGTGTCACCTTCGATAGCTTTCTTGATAACGAAACGTTTGACCTTCATATTGTTCGCTAATGGGAGTCTTCCCTTGGATAAATATGTCGCATCAATCTTAACTTTGTGGGGTAATTTTGGTTCGATTTCTTTAATTTGTTTTTCAATCGCAGCAATATCATCATCAGTGATGGAGTTATCGGTCTCTAAAACGAGGGCGACGTCTTCAGCGTGGCTCTTGCTATTTTTAGCGATACCTAAAACGCATAAATGAGTGATGTGTGGGAGGTCTTTGAAGTAGATTTCCAATTCATCTGGGAAGATGTTTTCACCATCAGCGTTAATAATGACATCCTTCTGTCTACCTTTTAAGGTATAAGCACCAAATTCATCAACTTCAGCGATATCACCAGTGGGGAAGAAACCTTCTTCATCGAATTCAGTTTTTCTTTCTTTTCCACCAATAATTTCTCTCACGTGAATAGTGGGCGATTTGACAAATAATTGATTGTCAACAATCTTATATTCCACACCATTTAATGGCTTACCAATACGTCCTAATAAACGAACTTTAACATCGCTAGAAAGTTCGACAGAAGTAACGCCGATTTCCGTCATACCGAAACCGTTATATAGGTTATAACCTAATCCGTTAATGGTTCTTAATGTTTCTGTGGATAAGAAGCCACCGCCAGAGATACAATAGCGGACTGCGCTACCTAAAATATTCTTTTGCACTGTCTTTCTAACAATACTCATAGAAGCCTTACCCGCTTCTTCTTTAGATATTTCACCAATGTTATATGCCATCATCTTCTTGATAAGTTCTTGTTTGCCTTGATCAAGGAGAGAGAATTTTCTTGTTGTTTGTAAAGCTAATGAATCCCAGAATAGTGGAACACTATAAACATGGGTGACACCCGCTTTTTGACAGACGGATTGAAGATCGCTCGGGGTTAAGGATGCTGGATAAACAAGCGCGCATCCGTAGAATGTGTACCATAAGAAAACAGCGACAAAACCAAAGATATGATGGAATGGGACCATCGCTAAAATATTAATTTGTCCTAAACTCTTTGGATACATAATGTCTTTTGTCTCTAAAGGCATCTTTAAAGAACAACAAATTTGATGGCAGAAGTTTTCACCATTGAAAACCATTAATTTGACATCACCAGTTGTGCCACTAGAACAGAAAATGACTTCGTTTTCCCATTTTGGTTCTGCGATGCCTTTCATTTCTAGGAGTTCTTCTGGATTTAATTTCTTAATCTCATAGAGATACATATCATCGGTAATAATACCGATAGCACCGGTTTGTCTGATTAAGTTTTCGGTTCCTTCTTTGCTAGTTCTTGCATCGACAAGGAGTGGTTTATAACCCGCCATTAAGATACCATAGAATAATTCTGGCCAAGCAGGAGCGTTAGCGTGTTTTAAGACAACGACATTATTTCCTTCGATGTTTTTAAGTTTACGACCTATTGCATATGCATAGGTTTTCACATTTAATTCAAAAACCTTATATTTATAAGATTTAATTTTACCTTTTTCATTAACGTATTTTGCGGCGACTCTCTTTTTGTTACGAGTGACGATGGATTGAAAAATATCCGCAAAACGTCTTTGGGTGTTAAGTAACGATTTAGCTTCGCTAATATACTCGTTTACTCTGTTAAATTCTGGATACATATTAACTCCTCCAAAAAATAGTCTATTAAAATAGAATTGACTAGTCAAATAAACTTTTGAATTCTACTTTGACGTCATTCTCACTAATTTCCACAATCGCATATGATAAATCATGTCCATCGCGAGCAAAGGCTAAAGCTCCTGGATTGATGACATAAACACCATTTTCTTGCGCAAATTTTCTTCTATGTGTGTGACCGTGAACGAAAACTTTAATGTCATATTCCTTTTTAATATTCACAGGTAACACTGGTTCATGGTGCATATACAAAGCACCAATTGGCGTGTGAATAATGCGCTTAGATGGTAGTGAAGTGAAGTGATCACAATTTCCTTTAACTGCATCAAAAGGAGTCAAAGCGTAATCATCGCATTCAAAATCACCAGCGTGCAAATATAAATCCATATTTGGATACATATCAACAAGCTTTCTTAACGCTTCGTTATAACCATGAGAATCGGAAACAAGTAAGATTTTCATCTTTCTTATTTTACATTTCTTTTTCTTTTTAAGAAAGTGCGCTTATAATAAAGGCGATGAAAAAAGAAAATTTAAAAATCTTATTTATGGGCACCCCCAATATCAGTGCTTACGTATTAGAGGCATTGATAAATGAAGGTTATAAAATCGAAGCGGTAATTTCCCAACCAGACCGCCCTGTTGGCCGTAAGGGTATCATCGAAAAAGTACCCACCAAAGTTGTCGCGGAAAAGTATGAAATTCCCGTTTTTCAACCTGTGAAAATTCGCACTGATTACGATTTTGTTAAAGAGTTAAAACCAGATGTTATTATCACCCTTGCATATGGTCAAATCATACCGCAAGGAATGCTTGACATCCCTCCTTATGGTTGCCTTAATCTCCATGGTTCGTTGTTGCCTAAATATAGAGGGGCGGCACCTATCCAATACGCACTCATTAATAACGATAAAGTAACCGGCATGACTCTCATGGAAATGACCGCGGAAATGGATGCTGGAAGGATGTACGCCAAGAAGGAAGTCATCATAGATGAAGAAGATAATTGCACCTCTTTATTTAACAAAATGGGTGTTGCCGCGAAAGAGTTAATTCTTGAATCTTTACCTAAATATATCGATGGCGAATTACAGGGTGTAGAGCAAGATCCTTCCTTAGTAACAATCTGTCCACAAATCAAACCAGAACAAGAGAAAATCGATCTCAATTTATCTACAAAAGAAGTATTTGGATTAATTCGCGGATTAAGCGATGAACCAGGTGCATATCTATATTCAGATAATGAAAAAATTAAGATTTATAAATCACGTATACTCAACGATAAAATTGAAGGTGAAATTGGAGAGATAATTCAAGCCAATAAAAATGGTTTAGTCCTACAATTAAAAGACGGTCAACTCTCTTTACTTGAAATTCAAAAAGAGGGTAAAAAACGAATGGATTATAAGTCGTTTATTAATGGCAATCAAAATATCCTCCACAAAATTTTAAAATAGCACTAGTTAAATTAGTGCTTTTTTAATACAATTAATGCGTGATTAAAGAAATAACTCTATCCGTTCACCAATTGGTGGATTTCTTATTAAGAACTGGCGATATTGACAATCGCGTTTTTAATGCGTCTTCCATGCAAGAAGGAACGAGAATCCATACCCGTTACCAAGAGAGTCAAGATTCTGATTATTGGAGTGAATATCCATTAAAAAGAACTTTCACCATTAATGGTGTAGATGTCACTCTGGAAGGAAGAGCGGATGGTATTATCAAGAAAAAAGACGGCAGTTTTGTCATCGATGAAATTAAATCCACTGTCGAAGATTTACAAATATTTCGAGATCAAAATATCGAATGGCATTTAGGACAAGTGAAATGCTATGCCTTGATGTTCATGCTTGAACAACAACTCGATGAGATTGATATGCGCATCGTATACATTCGTCAGGGTAAGGAAAAGCAAAGATTAGTGGACCGTTATTCATCTTCCTTAGAGGAATTGAAGAAATATGTCTATGGCCTCATTGAAGATTATTTAGACTTCCATCACATTATTGAACTCGCAATCGAAAGAAGAAATGCTTCGATTAAAGATTTGAAATTTCCCTTTGGGAAATATCGTAAAGGCCAAAGAGAATTAGCAAAATATGCTTATGCCATCGCCAAAAATGGTGGTCGTCTATTTGTTGAGGCGCCAACGGGAATTGGCAAAACAATGTCCACCCTCTTCCCATATATCAAATGCTTAAGCGATGATGATCAAAGTAAAATTTTCTATTTGACCGCTAAATCATCAGGCAAAGAAAGTGCCTATCAAGCGGTGGAGCTATTAAAAGAAAAGTCAGGTTTATCGATTAACGACATTGTCATCACCGCTAAAGAAAAGATTTGCTTTTGCAAAGAAGGCAACTGTAATCCCGATGAATGTCCATATGCAAAGGGTTATTACAATAAAATCCAAGGTGTTTTACAGTACGCTTTGACTAATTATTCAACATTCGATTATAAAACCATCACTCAAATTGCTTTGGACAATTATATTTGCCCATTTGAATTTGAATTAGATTTATCTTTGTTCTGCGATATTATCATCTGTGATTATAACTACATGTTCGACCCCATCTCTTACATGAAGAGATATTTTGACGAAGATGCCTCTCGCCATCTCGTTTTGGTAGATGAAACGCATAACCTTGTTGATAGAAGCAAAGACATGTATAGTGCCTCTCTTTCTTTTCGAACTTTGAAAGAGGCAAGGAAATCTTTAAAACCGGTTAAAAACGCCAAAATAAAGAAATATTTAGGCAAAATAAAAACAAAATTTATCGATTTATTTGATAACTCTCCTTTAGGAGACACTATTATTGATAACTTAGATGGCGATTTATTTAACTCTTTATATAAGCTTATCGATGTTTATCAGGATACCTCTAAAAACAGCAATGAAGACATCACCAAAGAATTAACCGACTACTATTTAGAAGTTAATCGCTTTTTAAAACTTTACGATTTATATGATGAGACTATCTATCGTCTATATATCCATCGCGATGAATACGATGTTTCCATCCATTTATATTGCATAGATGCCTCTTCGTTTGTGAGAAGAAGCACAAATCAAGTCAAGAGCTGTCTCTTCTTTTCGGCGACCTTATCTCCAATTGATTATTACGTAGAGACATTAGGCGGCACTAAAGAGGATGGAACGCTTCTTTTGACTTCTCCTTTTCCAAAGGAAAACTTTAAACTTTTAGTGGCCCCCAAGGTGTCGATTAAGTACGCGAATAGAGAATCTTCTTATCACGAAGTAGCTGAATATATCAAAGCGTTTGTGAAAGAAAAAGTGGGCAATTATTTCATCTATTCACCGAGTTATGAATATATGAATCGCTTAAAAGATTTCATTGATTTAGATGCTGATGTTTACTATCAAAACCGCGATATGAGCGATTTAGAAAAAGTGGAATTCTTAGATAATTTCCCTCCTAACCCAGAAAAGACGGCAGTGGGCTTTTTAGTGCTTGGTGGTGCTTTTAGTGAAGGTATCGATTTGATAAGTGATCGCCTTATAGGCGCGGTTATCATTGGTATTGGTATGCCAAAAATCAATTTTGAAAGTGATTTAATCGCAAAATATTACGCGGAAAAAGGATTTAACGGCCATGAATACGCCTACACCAATCCGGGAATGAATAAAGTCATGCAAGCGGTCGGAAGAGTCATTAGAAGTGAAACCGATAAAGGTGCAGCGTTATTAATCGATGAAAGATATATGTATCGTAACTACCAAAGATTGTTCCGTAGTGAATGGCAACATTATGATGTTGTTCTCTACCCTGAAGAAGTCAAAGAACAAATCGAAAAGTTTTTCAAAGAATAACTTTATGCTAATATAGAAACGTTTTATGGAATTCAAACAAGATAAAATTAGAAATTTCTCAATTATCGCCCATATTGACCATGGTAAATCCACTTTAGCGGATCGTATTTTGGAATCCACTGGTGCGATTGAAAGCCGTGAGATGAAAGATCAAATTCTCGATTCCATGGATTTGGAAAGAGAAAGAGGCATCACCATTAAATTAAATGCCGCGACTTTTTCCTATCTCGCTGATGATGGAGAGACCTATATTTTTAATTTGATTGACACTCCTGGACACGTCGACTTCACCTATGAAGTTAGTAGAAGTTTAGCGGCTTGTGAAGGCGCTCTTTTGGTCGTTGATGCTACCCAAGGTGTCGAAGCTCAAACATTAGCCAACACCTATTTAGCGGTCGATAATGACCTCATGATTTTACCAGTTATCAACAAAGTTGATTTACCAAGCGCACAACCGGAATTAGTGAAAAACGAAATCGAAAATAGAATTGGTATTTCCTGTTCCGACGCTTTAGAAGTAAGCGCAAAAACAGGTCAAGGTGTCCACCAATTATTAGAAGCTATTGTCAAAGAAATACCCGCTCCAACTGGAGATGTGAATGCTCCTTTACAAGCACTTATCTTTGATAGTTATTATGATTCTTATCGCGGAGTCATTATCCTCGTAAGAATCAAAGAGGGTTCTGTTAAGTTAGGTGATAACATTCGCTTAATGCAAGCCGGAAAAGAATACCAGGTCACTGAATTAGGTATTCGCACACCTTACGAAGTAAAAGTTAATCAATTATCATCCGGACAAGTCGGCTATATATGCGCGCAAATTAAAGACATACGCGATGTCCACCCAGGTGATACAGTGACACTCACGAACAATCCATGTTCTAAACCATTACCGGGTTATAAAATTATGAACCCCATGGTTTTCTGTGGCTTATATCCTGTCGATAGTGATGATTATCTAGCTTTAAAAGACGCTTTAGAAAAACTCGCACTCAATGATGCATCACTTCAATTTGTGGCTGAAACTAGCCAAGCTTTAGGCTTTGGTTTCCGTTGTGGATTCCTTGGTTTACTGCATATGGATATCGTTCAAGAGAGACTAGAAAGAGAGTATAATCTTAACCTTATTTTGACTGCGCCAAGTGTTATTTATAAGGTCCATTTAACAGAT
>JAILGI010000049.1 GCA_024696885.1 Bacilli bacterium | reverse complement strand
AAGGTCTTGTTGAAAAGATTAAAGAAGGCGAAAAAGAAGATATTTCTAAAATGTCTACATATAATCCAAATGAAGGTTGGTAGTTATGTGGGTTGTTAAATTTACTAAAAACGCCGAAAAAGATAAAAAACTACTTAAAAGCGCTGGATTAGAAGAAAAAGTAAAGAAATTATTAAACCTTATCGCTCAAAACCCTTTTCAAAACCCACCTAGTTATGAAAAACTGGTTGGTGATTTGCAAGGTTATTATTCTAGAAAAATTAATCTTCAACATCGATTAGTTTACAAAGTTCATGAAGACATTAACACTGTTGTTGTTCATTCAATGTGGTCGCATTACGGAGATAATTAGAGAAGATCGGGAGGCGGGTCTTTTCTATTTCTAATAACTTTTCGTGTCGTCGTCGAAGTAGTTGTGGCAAAATCGGACAACTGGTGGAGGCTCTTTTCGGGGGGAAGCAAAATTTAGACGAATCAGGAAAAACGGATTTGGACAACATCAACAAATGTCGTTGGACAGTTGAGTTATCCCTCGACTGATAGCGAATTAAGCCACCTTAACGGGTGGTTTTAATTTTTAATATATTTATATTAACAAAAATTTTACATTAAAAGTTAGTGCTGACTAACTTATAGTGGTATAATACTTTCTTGCAAATGAGTTCATTCATTTTTGGAGGTATTTATGAGTTTAATTAAATTCGATAAGGTGAGCCGTGAATATAAAGTTGGCGACCACGAACAAAAAGCATTAGATAATATTGATTTAGAAATTGAAGAAGGTAAATTTGTTGTTATTCTTGGTCCTTCAGGCGCAGGTAAATCCACATTATTAAATTTATTAGGTGGGTTAGATTCCCCGACATCTGGAACAATTACTGTGAATGGCAACGATATTTCTAAATTAAGTAATGACGAATTAGCTGATTATCGCGCAGAAACAGTGGGTTTTGTCTTTCAATCGTATAATTTAATTCCGACATTAACTGTTTTTGAAAATGTGTCTTTAGTGAAAGAAATCACTTCAAATCCATTATCAGTAAATGAGATGCTTGAAGAAGTTGGCTTAGCGGATCACAAAGACAAATTTCCAAGTGAGTTAAGTGGTGGTGAACAGCAAAGAGTTTCTATCGCTAGAGCATTAGCGAAAAACCCAAAGATGCTTTTGTGTGATGAACCTACTGGTGCGCTTGATAGTGAAACAGGCGCGTTAATCCTCAAAGTTCTCTTGTCCATGGCGAGAAATTATAAAAAAACAATCGTTATTGTTACTCATAACCAAAATATCGCCAAAATGGCTGATGTCGTTATTAGAGCTAAATCTGGGCACATTAAAGAATTGATTAATCAAGATAATCCATTAAGTGTGGAAGAGGTGGATTGGTAATATGTTATTTAAAAAAATGCTGAGAACTATTTGGCATTATAAAGCCCAGTTCATCTCCATGATTTTTATGGTGATGCTCGGTGTAGGTGTCTTTTTTGGTTTTCAATGTGAGTGGTTTTCTATTGAAAAAAACACATTTTATTTCTATGACAAAACCGGATTTGCCGATTATCGTTTGGTGGATGAGTCTGGCTATTCTGAAACAGATTTAGATAAAATACTCGCCATTGAAGGTGTGGATAAAGCAGCTAGATATTTATCTGTTTTAACAAATGAAGGCAAGGAAAACGAAACCGTTTCTTTAACTGTTACCACTAATGAAGAAGTGTCTGGCTTTTTAATTATGAGTGGTGAAGAGTATGATGCTTCATCTTCAGATGGTGTTTGGATTTCTGATCAATATGCTGAGAAAAATGACTATAAAATCGGTGATGAAATCACATTAAAATACAACCTTCATTCTATAACTGGAAAAATCAAAGGAATGATTAAATCAAGCGAATATTTAATCTGCATTGCGGATGAAAATCAAATGATGCCTGACTTCAATAAATACGGATACGTTTATATATCTCCTTTGATGTTTAAAACTATGATGGGAGGAATAGAATATTATCCCCAAATTAATGTCCTTTCTAACTTGGATAGAATTGAGTTTTGCTCTAAAGTTAATGAGGCATTAGGAAAAACTAATTTGATTTTAACAAAAGATGAAATAGTTTCTTATGCGGAAGCACAAGGTGAAGCTACAGAAGGCAAAACTATGGCTTCAATATTGCCAGTCGTTTTCCTTGCTATAGCAATTTTGATTATGGCCACTACAATGCAAAGATTAATGATCAATGAAAAGACTCAAATTGGCACATTAAAAGCATTGGGCTTTAGAGATAGAAAAATAGTAAAGCATTATACATTCTTTGGCTTAGCCGTTGGATTAATCGGTTCCATATTAGGTATTGGTCTTGGCTATTTTATAGCTTGGTTTATCTTTAATCCTAACGGTTCGATGGGAACATATTTTGATTTACCTATATGGACAATCTATTTCCCATGGTGGTCAATCTTAGTGATTATAGGGATGATTGCATTTATGACACTTATCTCATTTATTGCCACAAAGAATATTCTTAAGGGCAATGCAGCTGACGCATTAAAACCATATGTTCCGAAAGCTATGAAGAGATGGAAGATTGAAGATAGCAAAGGATGGAGAAGAATGAAATTCTCTACCAAATGGAATCTCCGTGACATATTCCGTCATAAAGCAAGAAGTGGTATGACTTTATTTGGCGTTGTCGGCTGCATGGTTTTACTTGTTGCATCATTTTTGATGATGGATTCCACAAAGGGATTCGTTAACAAGTTCTATTGGGGCTCGATGAATTATGAAAGCATGATTATATTGTCACAGACAACCACAAACGAAAAGGCTGTTGAAATGGCATCATACTTTGATGCTGATTATTGTTCGAGCAGTTCTGTATCACTCAATGAATCCGCTATCTCAATCGACATTTATCACATAGAAAATGATTATATGAAGTTCCTTGATAAAAATATGAATTTTGTCAAATTAGAAGATAATGGAGTTTATATCGGTCAAAGATTAAAACAAGAAAACAATCTTAAAATTGGTGACGAATTAACTATCGCAGTATATGGTAGTGATATTACATATAAAGTCGTTGTCGCAGGTGAAATCAGAACCCTAACAAAAGGTATCGTTTTAACCGAAAATTATGCAAAAGAAGCCGGAATTGCATATAAAATTAATAAATTATATTCCAGTTGGGACACGAAAAAAATTAATGAAGATACCACGTATTCTAATGATATTTCAGCTTCTAAAAGCAAATCAGATATCATTGTTTCTTTTGATAGTTTTATGGAAGTGATGTACACAATGATTGGTGCATTAATTACCCTCTCTATTCTTTTGGGTGTTGTTGTGCTTTATAACTTAGGAGTGATGTCTTACTTTGAAAGATATCGTGAATTATCAACTCTTAAAGTTGTTGGCTTTAAAGATAGACGGATAGGTAAATTATTAATCACACAAAATATGTGGCTTACCATTATTGGATGTGTGATTGGTTTCCCTTTAGGTGTATGGATTACTGATATTTTGCTTAAGGCATTAGCAGCGGAATATGAGATGTCTTTAATGTTCAATTGGATGACATTTACCATTCCAGTAATTGTTGTTGTTCTAACCAGCTTCATTGTTTCTCTTTTTGTGGCAAAGAAAAATAAAAAGATCAATATGGTGGAAGCCTTAAAGGTACCAGAGTAAAGTAAGTAGAAATTAACTTATCCTGAAACCAAATAGATAATTGATGTCTTTAGTGATTTTTCTCAATAGAAAAAGAATATGAACTAATCAATATTTTATTTTCTTTCAAAAGAATAATAAGTATATTCAAATAGGAGGAAATAATTATGTATCAGCATTTTGTTCAATATTATGAAACCGACAAGATGGGTATCACTCATCACTCGAATTATATTCGTTTTATGGAAGAGGCAAGATTAGACTTCTTTAAGAAACTTGGTTATGACTATTTAGAATTTGAAAAACAAGGAATTATCTCTCCTGTCATTGGCTTAAACAATATCAAATATCGTAAGCCTTCAACAGTGGGAGATGTCATC
>JAILGI010000046.1 GCA_024696885.1 Bacilli bacterium | reverse complement strand
TCCAAGTAGTCTATCCAAATTATAAAACCATCAAGATATAAATGAAGTTATTTATTTTCTAAATAAAATCCGTTATATTAAAAAAAGAGTTTCAAATATGATTGAAAAGATAAAAAAATATCACATTCCTTATATTGTTGTCTTAGTTATTAACATTTATTTTTTCATCACATCATTAATTTCATATATTCAATCCGATAGCTATTTTGGTTTATTCGCCGTGGTGTTTTATGCTTTAGCGATAATCTATTTGTCCATCATGGAATTATTTACATCTTTAAGGACAAACGTGAGACTAGCTTACTTTATCACCATCATTTATTTAATTGCGATCACATTCCTTTTACCTATTATGGCGATTGTCTCCGCGACTACCGGTAAGATGAGTGGCACTTATAAATTAGCCACTAGTGCGCAAGTATTTACATCCATTTATATTGTCTATTTAACAATTAGAATTATCATTCCTCTTATTACTGCCTTAGTGAACCGTATTAAGAAAAATGATTATGGACGTTGCAAGAGTTTTGGTAATATTATTACCAATCTATATGCCTCTAACATCTTTGTGGTCACTATTGCGGTATCAATGATGGAACAAGTCGTTGCCATTAACGTCCTTATTTTTGGTATGAGTATTCCCATCATGATGATATCGTTTTTTCTCATTTTCAAATGCTTTATTGGCATGGTTAAGAAAAGGAATCAAGTATGAAATTTTTCAATAAACTTTTCCATTTAGAAGAAAGACAAGCCTCGATTAAAAATGAGATTATCGGTGGTTTAGTTACATTTATTGCGATGTGCTATATTTTACCGATTAACTCCATGATTCTTTCTTCAACCGGTATGAGTGCTGTGGGTGTCTTTATTGCCACCGCCATCTTATCTTTTATCGTCACCATGATTATGGGTTTAGTGGCGAATTACCCCATTATGCTTTCCGCTGGTATGGGTATTAATACCTATGTTGCCTATACGCTTTCTGAATCATTTGGTTCTTGGCAAGCAAGAATGATATTAATGACAATCGTGGGATTATGTTATTTCACACTTTCATTAACTCCTATTAGAAAAAAGATTATTGAAGTATTCCCAAAGAATCTTAAATGTATCATATCCGCGGCTTTAGGTGCCTTCATCCTCTTCGTGGGATTAAAGGGTTCTGGCATTATCGTCAGCCGTTCATCTACTTTAGTTAGTCTTGGTAATTTTGCCGATCCTGCGATGTTAATCGCTGTTATATCGATTATTCTTACTATCGGATTAATGTTCTCTTCTAATAAAACGATTAGAACTATGGCAATACCTTTTGGTATCCTTTTTGCCGCAGTAGCGGGATTAATCGCCTCTTGTATCATGAAAGAAACCGGAGCATTAGCCTGGGCCACAAGTACCGAATCTGATGTATATGCCTGGCGTTATCAATTTGGTAATTTAGAGGGTACCATTACAACTTTGCCTACCGCGCCATGGTATAGCGAAAACATTGCTTATAACCATGTATCATGGGGCATTAACTTTGGTGAACTGAAAAATGTCTTATTCTTTGGTTCGTTAGTAAAAGATAATGGTGGTAAATACGTTTATACCGCTTCGCAATTCGGTAATGATTTAATAAAAGTATTCACTAACCCTGTTAGCTATGTCGCTATCTTCTCCATGATATTCGTTAATATCTTCGATAACGCTGCGACACTCATCACCACAGGTGAAAAAACCGGTGCGATTGATGAAAATGGTAAAGTAAAGAACTACCGTAAAGCCACTTTAGCAGATGCGACAGGTGCTTTAATATGTGGTCCTTTAGGAAGTAGTACAGTCACCTCTTTCGTCGAAAGTAATGTCTCCATTTCCGTGGGTGCTAAAACCGGTATGGCGGCTTGTATTACCGCAATAATGTTCTTATTAAGTTCCTTCATATATCCGCTATTCTTTGTTTTTACCGCGGGTAGTGTGACCGCTTCCGCATTAGTTTGCGTTGGCTTGCTCATTGTTACCACCGCATTAACGAATATGGATTTAAAGGATCTTCCAATTGCCTTTACCGCGGTTATCGCTATCTTATTTGCCGTGCTTTGCTATTCCATTTCCACCGGTATTGGTTTTGGATTAATCGCTTATTGCACGATGATGATTGTTTCCGGAAGAAGAAAAGAAGTGGGAATTACCATCTATATTCTGGCCGCTTTATTTATCGTCGCTTTTAGCGCGGAAACAATAGTCAATTCCATATAAACGTTATTAATTATTAATAATTATGATAATATATAGAACACAAGAGAAAGGAGAACACTATGATCTTAGCAAATAACCTCTGGGGAGAAATGGTAAACGCTTTAAAAAACTTTGGCAAATCCATCGTTGATTTCTTCATGGTGGAGAATAACTATGGTCTTTCCTTACTCTCTCGTATTATCCTTTCTATTCTTATTATTGTTTTAGGCAGTTTAGCCATTAAACTACTCTTAAAGATTTTAAGAAGAGCCAGTGGCATTAAAAAAGGCATTACCCGAGATTTGAGTGCGAAGAGTTTCTTCCTTTCTGCTTTACAAATTTTCTTATATCTTGCTTTAGCCTTTATTGTCATAGGTGTGTTAGGCTTTGATGTTTCTAACGCAGTTGGTCTATTAAGCGCGGTTACCGTCGCTTTAGGTTTAGCCTTACAAGATATCATCGGCATGTTTGCCTCTGGTATTTTAATCTTAAACACCAAGAATTTTAAAACTGGCGATTACATTAAAGTTGTTAATTCCATCGGAGAAGAATCTGGACAAGTGTTCCAGATTTCCCTTTTATATACGACATTATTAAATGTCGATGGCCAAAAAATCTACATTCCAAACAACAATATTACCAAGGCTAATGTCACTAACTACACTGACTTTAACTATCGTAGAGCCTCCATTGATATTGTTATTCCTTATTCTTATAACACGGAAAAAGTGAAGAAGCTTCTCTTAAAAGTTGCAAAAGATGAAAAACGCGTATTAGATAACCCCGCTTCCAGTGCGGTTGTCTCTGATTATAAAGAAATCGGTGCTATTTACACCTTGCGTTGTTATATCCCCACTGATTTATATTGGGACACGATGCTTGATATTCGTTCCTCAATCATTGATGAACTCAATAAGAATAACATCAAAGTATCCGTTAGTAACGAATTACAAATTAACGAAAAGAAATAGTGGCGAACACAAATTAAATCCCCTCATTAGAGGGGATTTTTTCTTTTGAGTTTATTTCAATTAACGATGCTTTGCATGGAATGTGACACCCATGGAGTTAGGACCACAATGGCTTCCCGCGGTGGGGTTAACAACTTCGAATTCAATTTGTAAATCTTCACCAAATTGTTCTCTTAACATCCTTGCAAAATGCTCAGCGATTTCTTGAGCGTCAGTATGGGCAATAACAACGCGATGATCTTTGATATGATCCTCTAATTCCACAACGTAAGATAATAACCTACTTAATGCAGCGTTTCTTCCTCTTACACTGGCTTTAGTTTTCATCGTTCCAGATTCATCAATAAAGATGATTGGTTTGAAATGTAATGCGGCACCGAATAGAGCTTTCAAACCAGTAACACGACCTGATTTTGTAAAGAATGTAATGTCGTCCGCATAGAAATAGAAAGCGGTCTTATCGACATTTTCTTCTGCCCATTTTTGAATCTCTTCGATGGATGCTCCTTTTTGATAAAGCTCGCCAATACTTAAACAAATGGAATAACTTCCTAATGTGATGCCTTTGGTGTCAACTGTATGAAGCTTTCTTTCTGGATATTTCTCATATAATTCTTCTAAACCCAAGCGCATGGAGTTAAAAGTTGCGCTCATTGCTCCGGAGAAATGAACATATAAAATGTCGTATCCTTCTTTAAAATATGGTTCGAAATAATTGATGTATTCGATTGGTGAAAGAGCACTAGTTGTAGGAATATCCTTTTTAGTGACATTTCTTAATCTTTCATAAAACGCTTTATAATCAAATGTTTCAAAGTCGACATATGGTCTAATTTCTTTACCATCTAATGTGTATGGCATTGAGATTAATTTATAACCATATTTATTAGCGATCTCTGGTGTAATATCGCAATCTGTATCGGTAAAAAGAATGTATTTTTGTTTCATTATTTTTGTTTCTCCTCAATATAATTCATCACATCTTTAACTGTCTTTAAAGCGACAGGTCCTTCGAAGCGAATACCGAATTCACTTTCGATTTCCATCGCCATCATCATAATCGCTAACGAATCAAATTTTAAATCCTCTAATAAGCGTGAATCTTCACTCACATTAGAGAGATCTAAATCAGGCATGACGCGAGATATAATCTCTTTTAATTTTTCGTACATAATTTAACCTCTTTCATTTATCATACATCGCGCGATTTTCCGCGATATTAATTAGCATTCTACCGGTATTTAAGAAGGCCTCTTCGTTACATGAGCCACGGCATTTAATGCTGATCTTTTTAGCCCCTAACACAATACCGCCACCTAAAGAAGAAATATCATAAGTCTTCATTAAATGGCCGACTAAAGGCATCATATCTTCACGTTTATTCATTTTGATATATTTCACGATATCTGTAATGATTCTTTTCGCAGTGCCTTCTGTCACTTTTAAGACTTGGTTCGCGGAGAATCCATCCGCCACTAAAACATCACAGCATCCACTTAATGCTTTATTACCTTCAATATTACCGACAAAGTTAAGTCTTTCGTCCTCTTTTAATAAAGGATATGTCTCTTTTGTTAATTTATTGCCTTTTGTTTCTTCAGAGCCATTAGATAATAAACCAATGCGTGGAGAATCGATTTGGAATAAATGACGCATGAAATCACTGCCTAACAAGGCAAAATCATGTAATTGATGACTAGAACAATCAATTGTGGCCCCAACATCCACTAAACAGACAAATTTGCCATCTTCGGTAGGAAGAATTGCGGCGACACAAGGACGTTTTAAATCATCAGTTCTTAAATATTTAATGGAACCCATGACAAGAGCACCGCTATTACCCGCGGTAAGCATACCAATGGTGTTTTCATTTTCTTTTAATTCTTTTAATCCTAAAAGGATAGAAGCGTTTTCTTTCTTATAGAAAGCTTCCACAATATTGTCTAAGTTCGTTATTTCTTCTTTTGTATCAATAATGGTGTAACGATTTTCATCAGCGCCTAATTCTTTCATCTTATTAGATATCACATCTTGATCACCAATTAAGATGACATTGACGTGAGGAAAATTAGAAAGAATCAAGTTAGCGCCTTTAATAGCTACATCAGGACCATTATCATTACCAAAGACATCAATAACAATTTGATATCTACTTTGCATATAATATGTTCCTTTTCTTCAAAATAATAATATTCTATTATTTACATTTTTGCCACTAACAAAAAAAGCTTCGTTGCATATCTTTATAAAGATAGATTATAATGCAAAAAGAGAATTTGAATAATTTATGAAAAAAGAAAAATACATTGGACCTTTTAAATTATACACCAAGAAACCCAACGATATTACCTGTGGTGCTTTATACACAATGGAGGTTAAACTTCCAGTCGATAATGAAAAGCAAAGAACGGTGAGAGTTTATCTTCCGGAAGGATATGATGAAAGCCAAGAATATCCCGTTATGTATATGAGTGATGGACAAAATATCGTTGATAAATATACCACCGCTTATGGAGCGTGGAATATCGATGTTTCTGAGCAAAAATTAATAAAAGAAGGCATTATACCCTTTATAATTGTGGGAATTGATTGCCCAAAGACCAACCCTGTCTTCCGTGCTAGAGAATATTCTTTTGATGCTATTCCCATTAAATATGGTTTTAAAAAAGACATTAATCAATGCTATGGATATTCCTCTAAATTACTCGCATATATCGTTAACGAATTAAAACCAATAGTGGATGAACACTTCGCCACAATGAAGGATAAAAAATACACCGCTTTTGGTGGTTCTTCCATGGGAGGAATTATGGCCTTTAACGCGATGACTAGTTACCCCGATGTATTTGGTTTCTGTCTATCTTTCTCCCCAGCATTTCATATCTATTTTAAAAATGATTTAAAACAATATTTTGAAAGCTTAAATCTTAACCCTGCTGATTATGGTCGCTTCTTCTTTTATGTCGGATCTGTTGGATTTGAACATATGTTTGTAAAACCAACAATCTGGGCTCATAACTATTTATATAAAAGAGGATTCAACGAAAAGAATCTCGCATTATTAATGGATTCCACTCAAGCGCACTGCGAAGCAGCGTGGGAAAAGTACTTCCCAGAAGCCATTAAATTCTGGTTAAGTGAATAATATGCGTTCAATTAAAGAAATATTCGTTATTGGCCATGGACCTTCATCATCTCATACAATGGGTCCCGCCTTTGCGTGCGACTATATTTTGAATAAATATAGTGATATCGATTCTATAAAAGTCACTCTTTTTGGATCATTAGCAAAAACCGGAAAAGGCCACTTAACCGATTACATTATTCAAATTAAATTAAAGGATTTATTAAAAGAAATCATCTTTGATGCCAATAAAAACTGCCAACACCCTAATACCCTTCTTTTCGAAGTGAAAACAAAAGATGGAAAAGAACATCAAGAAACCATTCTTTCCGTTGGTGGAGGCACGATAGTGGTGGATGATAAAGTCATTGGTGAAACCGAAGATGTTTATCCTCTTTCTAAATTGACTGACATTGTCAATTATTGTAAACAAGAAAACATTTCGTTAGTTGACTATGTCAAAAAATACGAAAAGAGCGACATTATCGCATATTTATCGAAAGCTTATGATGCGATGGAATTAGCGAGATCAAACGGCATTGAAGCCAAAGGTGAACTTCCAGGCAACCTACACGTTCAAAGAAAAGCCCGACAAATGTACCTCAACATGCGTGAAAATAGAAAGAATCGTTCTGACATTTTAATGAACGTCGCTATTTCATCATTTGCAGTAGCAGAAGAAAACGCCGCCGGTGGTATCATCGTTTTAGCCCCAACATGTGGTAGTGCGGGTGTCATTCCAGGCGTTATTACGTATTTAAAAATGTTCAATTATTCCCGAAAAGATATAATTAACGGCCTATGTGTTGCTGGATTAATTGGCATTATTGCCAAAACAAACGCTTCTGTTTCAGGTGCAGAGTGTGGTTGCCAAGCGGAAATTGGTGTGGCGTGTGCGATGAGTGCGGCTTTAATTGCCTCAACACTAGGATATGATATCGATAAGATTGCCCAATCTGCGGAAATAGCGATGGAGCATTCACTAGGTTTAACTTGTGATCCAGTCGATGGATATGTGCAAATTCCTTGTATTGAAAGATGTGCCATCTTTGCTTTAAAAGCAATTAACGCTGCAACATTAGCGAAAATCATTCCAACGCAAGATACTAAAGTATCATTTGACCAGTCAATACAGACAATGTATCAAACTGGCTTAGATCTACAAGAAGGTTATAAAGAAACCGCTGGTAAAGGACTAGCAAAAGTCATTAAAAATTGTTGAAAATAAGCATAAATACTATGCTTTCTTTCTTTTTTGTAATACAATTATTTCACTTTATAGGAGGTTAAGTTATGTATCGTAAAGACGCATGGGAAAAATATGAAGAAAGCTTTGCTCCAGTGATGGACTTCGCTGAAGACTATAAAAAGTTTTTAACATTTGGTAAAACAGAAAGACTCGTTGTTAAAGAATCCATCGAGTTATTAGAAAAAGCCGGCTTTAAAAATGGCGCTTCTTTAAAAGAAGTCAAACCTGGCGACAAAGTCTATTTTATTAACAAAAACAAAAACGTTTGTGCCTTCATTATTGGACAAAAATCGTTAAAAGAAGGATTAAGAATTTTGGGTGCCCATATCGATTCACCAAGATTAGATTTAAAGGAACATCCTTTCTATGAAAAGAATGGTTTCTTACTCGGTGACACCCATTACTATGGTGGTGTAAAGAAATATCAATATGTAACCATTCCTTTAGCCCTTCATGGTGTTGTTTGCAAAAAAGATGGCACCACTGTGGAAATTAATATCGGTGAAAAAGAAGATGATCCAATCGTTGGTATTTCCGACTTATTGATTCACTTATCCGCAGACCAAATGGCAAAGCCATTAGCGAAAGCTATTGAAGGTGAAAACTTAGATATTACATTAGGTAGTATTCCTCTTAAAGATAAAACCGCAAAAGAATACGTCCTTAAGTTATTAAAAGAACAATATGATGTGGAAGAAGAAGACTTCATCTCCGCAGAAATCGAAGTTGTTCCTGCTGGCCCAAGTAGAGACTATGGTTTAGACCGCTCCATGATTGCTGGTTATGGTCACGATGATAGAGTATGTGCTTATACATCTTTACGTGCCTTATTAGACACAGAAGAAGTGGAATATACAGCTTGTTGTATCCTCGTTGATAAAGAAGAAATCGGTTCTGTCGGTGCGACAGGTGCTCAATCCTTATTCTTTGAAAATATCGTTGCGGAATTAGCAGCTCTCCTAAAAGAAAAAGATCCACTTTGGACCGCGAGAAGAGTGTTAGAAGCATCAAAGATGCTCTCAAGTGATGTCTCCGCTGGATATGACCCATTATATGCCTATGTCAGTGATAGCAAAAACGCAGCCTATTTAGGAAGCGGATTAGTCTTCAATAAATACACAGGTAGCCGTGGTAAATCCGGTAGCAATGATGCTAACCCAGAATACTATGCTTTCATTAGAAGAGTCATGGATGAAGCTGATGTCCATTGGCAAAATGCCGAATTAGGCAAAGTCGATCAAGGTGGCGGTGGCACCATCGCTTACATCCTCGGTAACTACAACATGAATGTTATTGATGCTGGTGTTGCTGTTCTCAATATGCACGCCCCAATGGAAGTCGTCAGTAAAGTCGATGTTTACGAAGCGTATTTAGGCTATAAAGCCTTTATCACAGCAAAGTAAAAATATAGAGTGGTGGAAACATCACTCTTTTTTTGTGCAAAAAACAAATTATTCTCTTTACAAAGTAAATATAAAACAAGTATTATTTATCTACTGGCGTCTGTGGTGAAGCAGTTAACACATCTGGCTGTGAACCAGACATCGGCAGGTGCGACTCCTGTCAGACGCCCCAAACTGAATCATTCCCCTTTTCTAGAATAAGAAAGGGGTTTTATTTATATCTTATTTACTATAAAGTAATAGACATGAAAACGATTTATTTTGCCGGTGGGTGTTTCTGGGGAGTGGAAAAATATTTTTCCATGGCCAAAGGCGTTATTTCCACAAAAGTGGGATACGCTAACGGAAGTAAGAATAACCCTACATATCATGATTTAAAAAGCGGATTAGATGATGCATCTGAAACCGTTAAAATCGATTATGATGAGAACATTATTTCTTTAGAAAAGCTTCTTGAACTATATTTAAGAGTGGTGGATCCCTTCTCAATTAATAAACAAGGAGAAGATGAAGGTGTTCAATATCGAACCGGTATTTATTATTTGGATATTAACGAAAAAGAAATTATTTTAAACTACTTTAATCGCGTTGGATTACGTAATTATGCGATTGAAATACTACCTTTAAAGAAGTTCTTTGACGCGGAAGAATATCATCAAAATTACTTAAATAAAAACCCTCAAGGTTATTGCCACATCAACATGGCAAAACTGAGAGATGATGAGAAAAAATAAAATAATGATTAATCATTATTTATAATAGCAAAATATCTTCATTTGTAGTATGATAATAAAGAAGCACCTATGGTGCACCGTATTATACTAGTGAGGAACAAAATATGTTAACTACTTTTGATCAAAAATTAGCCGAATGGTTTCAAAATGAACTTACAATTAACGACTGGCCAGTAGGCAATCTTTTACTCGTCGTTATTGCTATTTTGTTATCCGTATTATTATGTGGCGCTATCGGTATCGAAAGAGAATGGAGAGGCCGTAGTGCTGGTTTAAGAACCCATATGCTCGTCGGTGTTGGTTCTTGTGTCATCATGATTATTTCTATTTACGGTTTCCCATATATCAAAATCGGTGAAGAATATTTAAATAGAGATGTCGCCCGTTTAGCCGCTCAAGTGGTTACCGGTGTTGGTTTCTTAGGCGCTGGTGCTATTATTCATAAAAATGACAGTATTAAAGGCTTAACCACCGCTGGAACAATTTGGATTGTTATGGCAATCGGTATTGCTTGTGGTTCCTTCAACTTCATCATTGCTATTCTTACCACTTTAGTGGTCATCCTTGTCTTAATTATCTTCAGAAAAGTGGAAGCTAAGATGAATAAAAGAAAAATTATCTTTTCCATTACCGCTCCTGCGGATATGCCAGTCTTAGAAAAAATCCTCACTGTTTCTACTCAATACGCTTGCACTTCTAGCACCTTATCCAATGACTTAATCACCCATGATGGTGCCAATATGATTCGCTTAGTTATCCAAGTAGTCTTTGAAAAAGAAGATGTTGATTTCTCTGAATTTGTCGCCGCGTTAACGAAAGAAACAGGCGCGGTTGATATCCACACCTTAAACAATCACCGCTAAGAAAATGAATTCAAGACGCTTCTTAACGAAGCGTTTTTATTAACTCTATATGTCAAAAATAAGCCGTGGAGATAAAGGCGAAAGCCTTGTTATAAAAGTTTTAGAAAGGATTAAAGACTATCATCATATTTTAAATGATGTCACTTTTGAAAACGCTAAAAGTGGAATGACTCATCAACTTGATCACATTTTAATTCATCCACATGGTGTATTTGTTATTGAAACCAAAAACTACGCAGGAAAGATAACTATCAATCCTATTTCCGGTTACTGGATTAAAGAAATTAGAGGAACAAAAAGTAAAATCAATAATCCTCTTTTGCAAAACAAAAGTCACGCCATAAATCTCTATAAAATCCTCAAGGGGAAATATGAAATTATCCCCGTTGTCGTATTTGCGCAAAATAACGCTCCTTATTTACCGGATGATAACGTGATAAATCTTAATGATTTATTGCTATTTATCGAATCCTATCCATTTAAACAACTTTTAGATAATAAAAATATTGATAAAATCAAAGAATTAATCGAAAAAGAAACAATTACAATCTCAAGAAAAGACCACGTTACCAATATCCATTTATATCAGGAATTTCGAAAAGAACAACAAAGTGAAATGACGTATGCGATTGAGAATCGTAAATGTCCTAAATGCCAAAGTGAAATGATTTATAAATACGGAATTTTAAAGTGCACAAAATGTTCTTATAAATTTAAAGTCTAGTAAAAAACATAGTTTTTAAGTATTGATATAGGTATAATGTTTTTGCTTATGGAAGCAAAAGTTGAACAAGAAAAGAAATTAGGTGCCTTCGAAAAAAGAATTCATGAAATTGATTTCTTAAGAGGCTTTTTAATTCTCATCGTTGTCATTGATCACCTCTTTTACAACCTCGGTGTTTATGGTGGTAAATGGGGAATTGATTGGATGTATGGCTTTTTCCGTATGTTCTATTGGTTCGGCGCTCCAAGAAAGATTATTCAACCCGTTGCCCTAATGGCGTTTTGTTTTCTTTCAGGTGTCTCTTCATCGTTCTCGAGGAACAACTGGAAAAGAGCCCTTCAAATGGTGGCCTTTTGGCTCATCATTGCCTTAGGTGGCTTTATATTAACTTTGTTAATTGATAATAATGTCATCACCTTCTTAAGTGGTTCTTTACGTGTTGATTTAAATATCATTGGTGTTTTGGCCTTATCGACTTTACTATATTGCATCGTGGAAAGGCGTTCCTATAAAGCTTTAATTGCCTCTATCCTCATTGGATTCTTGCTCTGCTCCTATTTCATCCCCGCATTAATGAATGGTTTATCCAATATATGCGGTGTCATTAATCCTGATAGAGCAACGTCCATGCATTATTATTTTGCAAATGGTTTGGAAGGTGTTCCTAACTTCTATCTTCCTTTATTCTGGGAACCACTTAATCAATCTGATTACGTGCCTTTATTCCCTTATGTTTTATTCTTCTTCGGTGGGGCTTTACTTTCCTATTTCGTTTATCGAAATAAGAAACAGAGTATTATTAAGCACAAAGGAGAGTGGGAAAGGCCATTCTGCTTTATGGGAAGACACAGTCTTATCATCTATCTCGCCCACATGTTTATATTAAGTGGCATCTTTATGCTTATCGATATTATTGTTTAGAGGTCAATTATGGAAAATTTTGAAACATTAACACTTTATAATTCAGTGAAAACTACGGCGAAAAAAGTCCGTCATAACAATGCGATTATTTATCAAGGCAAGAAAATTTCCTTTGCTAAATTTTTAAAACTCGTTGATAAAACCGCGGATATTTTAATTGAAAATCTCCATATTGAAAAAGGCGATGTCGTCATCGTTTCGCAACCAAATATTCCTAACGTTCTTGTTTTAATCTACGCCTTAAATAAAATTGGCGCAGTCATCAATTTAGTGCACCCATTTACGCCTTTCAATCAGATGAAAAACATCATCATTAAAACGAAGACAAAATACGCTTTCCTCTTTGAACAAAGGGTGGCGAAAGAAGTGGAAAAATATCGTGAAATTGCCGACATGGTTTACGTTACACGTATTGAAGATTATTTACCTACATTTAAGAAGTTCATTTATCATTTTATGAACAAAGATATCCGTAAGAAACTA
The DNA here is from genome assembly GCA_024696885.1 of Bacilli bacterium. Taxonomy (GTDB): domain Bacteria; phylum Bacillota_I; class Bacilli_A; order RFN20; family CAG-826; genus CAJOLV01. The sequence goes on along the minus strand of JAILGI010000046.1, from coordinate 3,083 downwards.
GGTCGTTTCCGCGGTAAATTTACCGGTTTCAAATATGTTTATAAACTCAAAAAAGCCAAGAAACATTATCCTGTTAAACACGATGATGTGAATGAATTAAGCGTCCTTTTGCATAGTGGTTCCACGACAGGCGATCCCAAAACCATCTGTTTATGTGACCGCAATTTTAACTTCTTTGTTAATCGTGCTTATGACATCACAAGTCTAGAAGAAAAAGATTTCTATAAATCGTATTTCTTAAGTTTCTTACCATCATTCCATGGCTTTGGATTCTGTGTTACTATGCACACTCCATTGGCCTTAGGTTCCGGTGTTATTTTAATGCCTAAGTTCTCCGCGAAGGAATTAGCAAAGCTATTAAATCATTATCGCATCCTTGTTACAGGTTCTGTTCCTACCGCATTAGAAGCTATGCTTAAATGCCCAGAATTCGTTAACAGCAAACATTTGGATAGAATGGGCATGGTTTTCTGTGGCGGCGATACAATGTCACCAACATTAGAAAAGAGATTTAATGACACAATGGCAAAAGGCGGGTCTAAATGCCGTGTCTTTGAAGGTTATGGTTTAACTGAAGCAGTAGGTGCAAACATCGTCAATACATTCAAAGGTCATAAGACTGGTTCTATTGGAAAACCAATTAAAGATGTTATTGTGAAGATTGTTGATGACAACGGCAAAGAAGTGCCAGTTGGACAAATTGGTGAAATTATCCTACAAACTGGTGAGATGATGCTCCATTATTTAGATAATGAAGAAGGCACTAAAGAAGCTATTAGAGATGGCTGGTTATATACCGGTGATTATGGCCACGTTGACGAAGAAGGATTCGTCTTCTTTGACCAAAGAAAAAAGAGAGTGGTTAAAGTCTCCGGAGTTGGTGTATTCCCTACTGAAATTGAAAGATTAATCGAAAATATCCCAGGTGTAGAGGCGGCATGCGCAATTGAAATTCCTGATCCAAAATTACAAGCAGCGATTAAAGTATTTGTGGTCGCTAAGTATTTTGATGAAGAAGGCATGAAAGAACAAATCCTCGATACCTGTCGTAAATACCTCATTCGCTGGGCGGTTCCTAAGGAAATCGAATTCATTAAGGAATTACCACACACTTTATTAAATAAAATTGATTTCAAAAAACTTCAAGAACTGGAGGATGCAAAACGAGGAATTAAAAGGAAGAAATAAACTTCCTTCCTGCGGCTATGGCGGAATTGGTAGACGCGCTAGTTTCAGACGCTAGTGGGGCAACCCGTGTAAGTTCAAATCTTATTGGCCGCACCAAAACAAAACTTCAATATGGAAAACTATATATATTACACCCCTACAAAAGTCTATTTCGGTAAAGACGAAGAATTAAAGATTGGAAAGATTATTAGAGAATATAATCCCCACTCTGTTTTAATTGTCTACGGTGGTAACTCCATTAAAAGGATTGGTTTATATGACAAAGTCATAAAATCACTAAAAGAAGAGAATATTCAATATTTAGAACTTTCAGGTGTCATACCTAATCCCGAATTACCTCTCGTATATGAAGGCATCAAACTCGCTAAAGAGAATGATATTGATTTTGTTTTAGCAATCGGCGGTGGATCTGTGATGGACACGGCAAAAGACATCGCTAATGGAGTGGCTAATCCGGAAGATGATGTTTGGGATTATCATTTGGGAAAGAAAAAACCCACCAAAACAATCCGTAAAGGAACTATATTAACAATATCTGCCTCTGGCAGTGAGATGTCTAATTCCTGCGTTATCTCTAATCCATCCACCCAAGAAAAAAGAGGATATGGAAGCGATTTAAATCGCTTTGATTTCGCTATTGAAAACCCAGAACTAACATATAGTGTTTCCAAATATCAAACAGCGTGTGGAATAGTGGATATCGCGATGCACACGATTGAAAGATATTTCGATTTAGGTGAAGAGACAAATTTAGTGGATGATATCGCTTTAGCGGTGATAAAAAATGTCTTTAAATTCGGCCAAATCGCCTATCAAAATCCAACTGATTATCAAGCTAGAGCGGAGCTCATGTGGGCTTCCTCTCTTGCTCATAATGGTCTAACTCATTCAGGGCGAAGATTCCTATTAACTGTCCATCAATTAGAGCACGTTTTATCCGCCTTTGATTCCTCTATCGCTCATGGAGCGGGTCTAGCCGCTTTATGGTGCTCTTGGGCGAGATATACTTATAAGTATTGCTTCGATCGTTTCTTAAAATACGTTCATGAAATATGGAATATAGAAGGTAATGATGAAAATGCAATTTTAGAGGGCATTAAAAAACAAGAAGAATACTATCAAAGCATCGGTATGCCAACATCTTTAAAAGAATTAAATATCAAAAAAGAAGATTTAGAAATGCTTGCTTTAAAGTGTTCACAAAATAAAAATAGAACTATTCCAGGATATTGTCCTTTGGGATATCAAGAGATATTGGATATATATAACTTAGCTTTTGAACCAAAGTGACATCCTCCCCCACTTATAGAAGATAGGGGCTTCCCACTCAAGAAATCTAATGATTTCAGATTAGATGGGCTATCCCCGAGAGTCCCTCGGTTAAGGATATTTTATAAGATATCCGACTTATTTAGATTATTCAATTAGAAGGGTTAAGAATCATTCTCATTCCTTCTTTTTTAATGTTAACCGCTGCATTATGGTCGCGGTTATGTTTAACTCCACAATTTGGGCAAATCCACGATTTAGTTTTAAGCAGTAAGTCAACTTTTCGATATCCACATTCTGAACATAATTGGCTAGATGGGAAATATTTATCGACTTTTACTAATATCTTGTTTAACCATTCTAATTTATATTTGAGTTGATTAAGAAAAGTGCCGTACCCTAAATCATTAACAAAGATACCTAATTTCATTTCTTCTTTTCTTTCGCTGATGGATTTTAAATCTAAATCCTCAACGAAGACATAATCATATTTATTAGCAATATATCGACTAGTTTTATGTAGATAGTCTTTTCTTTGATTAGCAATCCGCACATGGAGATTAGCAATTCTAAGGAGTTGATCTTTATAGTTACTACTACCCTTTACCATATGAGACAGTTTTCTT
>JAILGI010000035.1 GCA_024696885.1 Bacilli bacterium | reverse complement strand
CATGACCAAAAATCTTCTTTTTATAATCAGCAGTATTCTCAGCTTCTTCCAGAATTTTGCCGTCACAAACCAATACCGCACCAAAAGTGTCAAACCCTTTTTTACCTGCGCTTATCGCTAATTCGTAGCACCTTTTCATATGTTTCTCATTTATATCAATCATATTCCGTTTCTCTGCCATTTTTTCCTCCAACTCCTCTGTAAATTCTGGGATTGCTTGCCTATGTAAGACGATAATCGCTTATGATTATATCTAAATATAGAGTCCATTTCCATAAAGCCCTATGTTTTTAAGCAGCAATATAAATAAGTTCGCACAATTTTTACTAAAAAATAGTATTTTTAGAAGCGACCTATAAACCACGTATATTAAAAAACATAGATTGAATCCAAAGAAAAAGGACTGACACATTGTATCAATCCTATTTAACTAATTTGGTGACCGATACGGGATTCGAACCCGTGAGTGCATGCGTGAAAGGCATGTGAGTTAACCGTTTCTCCAATCGGCCATTAATACTGGCGCCTACCGAGGGACTCGAACCCACGACCGATCGGTTAACAGCCGATAGCTCTACCGACTGAGCTAGGTAGGCACAATATTAAGTGCGTTTACGAAAACGCAAGAAAGATATTAGCATATACCTAACATTAAAACAACAATTATTTTGTTTTTTTATCGATTAGATTTAACAAGTCTTTTATTGTTTTAAGATCTAAGATTTCATCGCTGCTGAAATGAATGTTTAAAGCCTCTTCGATTTCGAGTGTTAATTCCACTAAATCGAGGGAATCTAAACCAATTTCAGTTAGTTTATCACTCTCTTTGATGTTTTCAATCTCGGTATGTTGACTGACGATATTCTTGACGGTCTCGATAGGATTCATATGGGTATTATCATATAAAAACTTGCTTTAAAGCAAGAAAAAAGCGACTTTTTACATCGCTTTTCTCTCTTCTCTCCCCTTCTTATTAACCTGGTTCGCCTTCTTCTGGCGCGTATTCGGTAACGCTTTCACCGATTTTATTGGAATACGTGGTGAATGCCGCTCTCATAGCGGTGGCAACCACTCCGAACAAAGCAATGACTAAGACGATACCGAGAATTTGTCCTTTTAATTCTGACATCTGTTTTCCTCCTTTCTTTAGTTGTAATATCCAATAACAGCGTTTCTTTCTATGGACACTGTCATGGTTTCCTTTTTGATGATGATTGGCTTATATTCCTTTGATATTGCGTAGGTGACAACATCGCCAAACATCGGTGAACAATTACTTAAACAAGTAAATTTAACTTTAAATTGTGATTCTATAGATTGAATAAAGGAATCATCTAATGTGCCATGATTGCTAATGCGATATGAGATAGCGATTCCTTTGGAATCTAAATCGCTATATATGATTTGTAACGACATCATATCGATACCTAGTGAGAAGAATAAGGATACGAATATAAACGATAGAATAAGACCAACTTTAGAAGACATTGAGCATTCCCTCCATGGCGCTTAAGATGCCAAATGTTAAGGCAATTGTGGTGATACTCGCTCCGATAATGGGGAACATCATCACGAAATCAAAAGATTTGTTCTTTTTGTCCTTTCTTTCGTCGTTTAAAGCTTTGTTCATCTGTTCGAACAAAACGGTGAAATGATTTAATTGATCGCCTGTTTCTCCTTGCTCCACCATTTGGTAGATGGAAACGAGTATGTTTCGAGCAATGGGTAAATCAAATTGAGAAGCAAAGTCAGTAAATGGTTTAACGCTTTTATCGGCGTCAATTGCTTTTAAGAAGATTTCTAGTTTTTCTTTTAACCAGTTAGATGAATAATCGAATAATTTATTAAATGATTGATAAACGTTGTTCTTGTTTTCTAAGAAGATGCGGAAATAAGAAATGATGTATATGAACTCAACTGAGTGGTCTTTGGTAATAGCTTTCTTCTTTGAAGAATAAGAGGTGAATAAGAAGTAATCAATAAAGGCAAATGAGAAGATAGCAATAGCGCCAACAAGGATTATTCTTGTGAAGAAAATTAATAAAGCGGTGACGATTAATAATCCGACATTAATAAGAGCAATTTTGCTCATCTCTTTTTTATAATCTAAACCGACATATTCAATGGTTTTTCTTAAATTAGTGGCCATAATCTATCCCCCTGACATCGATTTTGATATAGCGGTTAACAAAGAAGAAGATAGAGGCAAGAACCACGATTACTAATAGAGCAATAGAGGCGATAAAGATGAATTGTTGAGTTAATGGACCATAGAAATCGTTAAGTGATAGTCTTAAGACTACCACCACGGATAAAGAGAAGATCCATAAGACAATTAGTTCAAATGTTTTTCTTTTAGCAATGGTTTCTGAATAGGAGATATATTCCTCCACTTCTCGCATCTCGTTGGTGACGTGATTTGACATCTCTAAGATATTTCCTCCTTGTTCTATCCATAGAATGACAATATCGACGAATATGCCATATAAATGGAAGGGGAAATACTTCTTTAAATAAAGGAGTTTCTCTTGTGGTGATAATTCATTAATGGAATCCAAGTATTCTTTAAAATCATCACTTATGGCGCTACTAACTGCTTCAAATGCTGCTAAAAGAGACTCTTTGATACTCAAAGAAATAAGGAAATTGTTGATAAAGAAATAGCATTCATGAAGTTTTTGGATTAGGGTGTTGTGTTTGTTTAGTTTGGGTAATACGTAGAGATGGTAAAACAGCAATGAAACAATTAGCGCGCCGCCTCCTAATATGACATTTGAGCTCGCATAAAAAGAGACAAACGCTAAGATTAGTCCGATTACAAATCCTAATACATTAATGGTTTTCATCTTTCTTAGTTCCTCCAAATGTCTTTATAAACAATTCATCATCGTTTATTTCCATTTGCTTCAATAAGCTTTTGGGTAAAGGATGATAAATATGTTCATCTTTTTGATATTGATAAATATATTGATATTGGTACTTTTCATCGATCACCATGATGGAGTCAATATATCTTTTAACAATGCCTTCTTCAGTGATTTTTCTTTTTAAGAAAACGTGAATGGGAAAATGGTCTCTGACATCCATTAGGACATCCTCATAGTTGCTCTTTTTGTCATTCATCATCACCATTCTGGTTAATCTATGTGGCATAGAGAAGGCATCTTTAGCGTGTATTGTGGTGATAATGGGGTGACCAGTCATGACAGCGTTAAGGACCTCCACCATTTCTTCGCCTCTTGATTCGGCGACAATTAACCAGTCAGGATTGTTTCTTAAAGCGTTTTTAACGAGGATTTGAATACTGGTTGATGTATTTCTTTCATCCGCTTGCCAAACGTTCATATCGATGTCTAATTCCTTTTGTTTTTGGCTTAATTCCAAGATGTTATCAATGACAATCACTCTCGTGTTCTTATCCATTTTGCGGATTAAGTATTTTTGGAATTCGGTTTTACCAGTTCCAGTGGCCCCTCCTATGACGATAGATAGATTATTTTTAATAATGTTTTTAAATAAAGATATGAGCTCAGGGGTTAAAAAACCTGTTTCATCAGTGATGCGTGGTAGATAAGAAGAGATTCTTAGAGAAAAGGTTAAAGATGGACTTTCTTCCACTCTTCCTATGGAAGAATGGGTGGCGTTAATACGATATTTACCCGCGGTGACATCAAGAAAGGGATTTTGATAGGAAAACTGTTTCTCGGTGACATTAGATATTTGACGGATGAAATCACGGGCATCAGTGTTTGATATTTTGATATCGCTTTCTTTTCTTCCTAAGGCGTTATGAAGATAAAAAATGGAATATCCGTTATAGGAAATATCAGTGACATTAGTATCTTTGATGAGTTTCTCCAAAAAGGAGTTTTCAATATATTGGACAATGTTATTACGATCCATATCTCGCTCCTTTATGTATCTCGAAAAATATTGTGCGGGAATATTGATAGGTAAGAACGCATTTACCATAGACATTAACTTCCACCGCGTCGCATTCATTATTTACGCATATTGATTGATCTTCTTGGTTATAAAAATAGAGGTCAATATTCACTGTTTTGGTGCAGTTTTTTAAACTCGAATTATAGTAATTTATGAGGTTGTTATATAATTTTGTCTTATCGAAATATAGGTTATTTTCTCCATCGATTAAAGGGATGGAGTTTTCAAACAACTGGATGGGTGTGTTATTGATAATTTGATTAAGCGTAGTTAAACGATTGGACAAAGTGAAAACATTGAACATGAAACCGATTAAAAGTGATGATAAGAAGATAATAATCATCCCTTAATGCCTCCAACGACACAGTATTCAGAATTCGCGCATTTACCGAGCTTATAATCACCCGCTAGATAAGTGACATTAAATGTAATTGTGGTCTTGCTATAGCCCACTTCCGAAAGGACAAATGATATTGTTGTCCCATAAATATCCTCTAGGTGATTTATCGGTAAATAGAAGTTATTCGTGGCCACAAGTCCTTCTTTGGGTGATAAGGACATATGGAGTAAGGTTGGATGGACATACATTGTATTTTTATAATTTAGTGATATAGAAACACCATTTTTGTTTAGTTTTAAGGGAATTCTTGTTTCTTCTTTACTGTTATAAGTGAGATGAGGAAAGAAATCCTTTTTACCATTGATAACCATATATGCCTCCTTATAGGAAAATTGATAGTTTTTATAATTATTAGAAAAAGTAAAATTGAATTGATCTAAATCGATTTTGAAATAGACATCGTTAAGGAAATAATCGACATAATTAGCGAATTTAAAAGTTTCTTTACACTCGGTAATATAGATACCGCTTAGCTTCGCGGCGAATGGCCCTAATTCATACTTATTCTTTTTGTAATCAAAGGGTGATATAGTCGCGCTACTAACTGGTTGAATAGAGAAA
>JAILGI010000079.1 GCA_024696885.1 Bacilli bacterium | reverse complement strand
TCAATTAAGCAAGGACTTTGAAATGTTTGGAAGAGAATGGGAAAGTTTCTCCACCCAACTTGAAAGAGCGACATCTGGCAGAGAAAAACTCGACAAGAGAGTGGATCGTATTACCACGAAGTTTGATGCGATTAAATCTAGCAACCCCGTTGAATTAGAGGGTGAAGAAATAAAAGAAATAACCAATGAATGAGAATGATATATGAAGAAAATCGCATAAAAAAAAGGACTAGCGGTACAAATTGCTAGTCTTTTTTAAACTTTAATATGTTATTTCCAACTTAATTCGTTGTAATTGAGGATGATTTGACTTCCTCCATAGGATAAGTCATCTGTTTGCTTAATCTTGTTTGACCAATTGGCGTTGCTACTTGTCGTGCCGCTTGCAAATTCGACGACGATGTAGTTATCACCACTTGATAAGTTAATACCTATTGCGTCGTGATCAGCGCTGAAATCAACCCAATGACCATTGCCACTTCCTTGCCATACCCATCCTAAATAGGATTTAGATGTGTTATATCCCTTTAAGATGACAGAAGAATTATAAGTAGTGGTGTCTCCTCCACCTTGTTCACTTCCATCAGATGGAATAAGGATACAGCCACCATTAGTAAAACTAACGGTAACCTTACTATTCTTTACTTCATATTTATTGTTACTGATTAAATCAACGTAATTACCATTTGCTAATCCTTTAACAGTGAGCGTTTCTTTGCTGTTTGTAGAACCAACATTGACGATTGCAGCGCCTGCATAAGAACCACTGCCTCTGATATTGATAAAACAACCATTTTCTGTGGTGATTGTTTCACTCTTATCGACATATCTAGCATGGAATTTATTAATTGCGGTAACCTCGCTATTTTTCCAACCACTGTTATCGTCAATAGAACAAATTGTGGCACCCATACTTGATGGTCTTGCTAAATATAATGTCGCTGCGTCTTTACGGCTAGCTTGAATCATATATGCTTTATTGATTACTTCTTTTGAATAACTATTTGTTAAGTTATAACCACTTGTATTTGCATATGTATCATGACTTTCCGCCCAAAGGACTAAATGATCAGGATCAGCACCTGTATTATATGTGGTTTTAATTAAGTTAATCTTCCCTTTATAAACAGCGTCAACGATGGATGTACCTTGATTATTATCGCAAATCGACATCATTTTGGTGTAAGAAGAGAATTTTCTTCCTGTTCCACAGGTGTTTAAAACTTCCCCATAATAATATGGAACATCTATATTCTTACTCTTAGCGTAATTGCTTGTTCCATCTAAAACTGTTGGCCAATAATTGGAGGCATAATTACCATCATCAGGAGTTTCAATATGTTTTGCAGCGTCGAATCTAAAACCGGAAACACCGCAGTCAACATAGCTTTTCATCATTGATAAAACATCTTGTTGAACTTGGTCAGTAGAGGTATCTAAATCTGGTAAGCCAATATGACCTCTCACAACTGCTTCCACACTGTTATCGTTAGTGGCTCCATAGTTATGAAGAGGATATTGTGTATAAACTTGACTACTATAGTTATTGTTTGTGCCCGCTAAATGGTTAGAGACAACATCAACAATAATCTTTAAACCCATGTTTTTCGCACTGGAACATAAAGAAACTAAATCATCTTTATTACCTAAGAACGTTTCATCTCCCTCTGCAATTTTAAAAGCCAATGGTTGATATAATTTCCACCACTGGGAAGATGTGCTTTGATTGGAATAACCACTCTTATCAACCTTGGGTTGCATTGGGGATATTTGAATTGCCCCATACCCTGCGTTTTTAATCGTGGTTAATCTACTTTTAATATCGTTTAAACGCCAGTTCCAGGCATGTAATATATTCATATCCTGGATGGAATCAATTTTGCTTTGCTCTCCTGTGTCTGTTGGATCGCCACCAGTGGGGTCATCTCCTCCACCTTCTTGACCACCATGTTCCCCAGTTGGATCGTCGTCATCAGGATCATCATCTTTATTGATATTTAAAAAAGAGCATCCTGTTAATAAAAACGCTAATAAAGGTAAGGCTAATAGATTCTTTTTCATGGTTAATTACCTCTTTTTATTTTCTTCTATAAAACTAGATAATAATGGTTCAAATTTAACACCATAGTTATGATTTGGATCATCAATTGTATTTTCAATACATCTCATTACAAAATCTGCGGCCATCTTCACTGATTTTAATAAATCATGGTTAGATAGATAAGCTCCTAAGAATGATGATGAATATATGTCACCCGTTCCATGATATGAACGTGATATTTTACGGTGTTCATAATATTGATATTCTTTATCAAAGATAACCACCCCGATGGTGTTTTCTTTATATGACACACCAGTAAGGATAATTGTGCGCACACCCATATCCTTTAATTTATTAATGATATCTTTGATATATTGTTCATCATAAACTTCTCTATATTCAGTATTCGTTAATAAACAAGCCTCAGTTAAATTAGGAATAATAATATCCGCTTCCTTGACTAATCTTCTTATCGCGTCGACATATTCATTATTAAACGCTGGATATAATTTGCCGTTATCCCCCATGACGGGATCGACAACAAATAAACCATCTTTATTTAATAATTTATCTTTGATTTCTAAAACATAATCAATATGTCTTACTTCACCTAGATATGCGGAATATAAGACATCATATTTAATACCTTCTTTAATCCAGTGATTAATGATTAAAGGAATCTCATCACTTAAATCGTGAACAGTAAAACCTTTAAATCCCGCGGTATGAGTGGATAGCACCGCAGATGGTAATATTGCTGTTTCAAAACCATAAGCACTTAAGATAGGTAACGCTACAGTGATAGAGCATTGTCCATAACAGGATATATCTTGAATTGTTAATATCTTTTTATTTTCCATAATATTCTATTATCTCTTCCACCATATTATAGTGTTAAAATAGGATAAACCACTAATGAGAAAAGAAAAAATATTATGAAAATCTATGAAAGAATACTGGACACAATTGGTCATACACCTCTCGTTGAATTAAAAAGAATCGAGAAAGCATATAGTTTAAAAGCGAAATTAGTCGCTAAAGTTGAATCTTTTAACCCTGCAGGAAGTGTTAAAGATCGTATTGCTAAAGCGATGATTGAAGATGCTGAAGCAAAGGGACTAATTAATCAAGACACAGTTATTGTGGAACCCACTAGTGGTAATACTGGTATTGGTTTAAGCATGGTCGCAGCCTCTAAAGGTATGAGAATTATTCTCACTATGCCTGAAACCATGTCCATAGAAAGAAGAAATCTTTTAAAAGCCTATGGAGCGGAACTAGTGTTAACTGAAGGTAGTAAGGGAATGAAAGGGGCAATTGAAAAAGCGGAACAATTAGCGAAAGAAATCCCTAATTCATTCATCCCTTCTCAATTTACTAATCCCGCGAATCCAAAAGTGCATTATTTAACAACTGGTCCAGAAATCTATGAAGATAGTGATGGTACAGTTGATATCTTTGTCGCCGGTGTTGGAACTGGTGGCACATTATCTGGAACTGGCAAGTATTTAAAAGAAAGAAAACCATCCGTAAAAGTGGTAGCGGTGGAACCAGAAACATCACCAGTTTTATCAAAAGGTACACCTGGCCCTCATAAAATACAGGGTATAGGGGCTGGTTTTGTACCACAAACATTAGATACTTCCATCTATGATGAAATTATTACCATCGCTAATGAAGAAGCATTTGAAAAGGGTAGATTAGTTGCAAGAACAGAAGGATTATTAATTGGTATTTCTTCAGGTGCATCTTTATCCGCCGCCATTCAATTAGCACAAAGAGAAGAAAACAAAGGTAAAACAATCGTGGTCCTTTTCCCTGATACGGGTGAAAGATATTTATCCACGGATATGTTTAAAGAATAGGAGCTATTTTATGTTAGATGTCATTCAAAAAAGAAGAACTTGTCGTTCATTTATTGATAGAGAAGTAGAACAAGAAAAGATTGATGAAATAGTCAAAGCGGGTCTATTAGCTCCTAGTGGAATGAATAGACAAACCTCCGTTATTATTGTTATCAAAGATAAAAAGACAAGAGATGCCTTAATGGCAGTTAATCGCGGTAAAAACTCTAGATGGGGTGATGATTTCGATACCTTTTATGGCGCTCCTGTTATCTTGTTAGTTATTGCTCATAAAGATGGATTGTCCCTCCACGATGGAGCGGCCACCATGGAAAACATGCTTCTAGAGGCCACAAATCAAGGTTTAGCGAGTGGTTGGATTCATCGCGCTGAAGATGAAATTCAAAGTGAAGAAGGAAGAAAGATACTATCTTTCACTGGTTTAAATTTTGATGAATATGTCGGTGTTGGTCATGTTATCCTTGGCTATCCAAATCCTGAATTTGAACCAAAAGAAAAAGTAATTAGAGAAAATAGAGTATTCATTAAATAATGAACCAAGTTAGTTTATATATTTTTGATACGAATAATTATAGTGAATTAGAGTTATTAGAATTTGTAAAAGCAAATGATGATGACCTAGCGCTTTTTAAAACATTTAAAAACGAAACAGTGAGAAAAGAAAAAATCATCTCACAATATTTTAA
>JAILGI010000074.1 GCA_024696885.1 Bacilli bacterium | reverse complement strand
AGTGAAGAAATCTTCTTTGAACCAAAACACCCATATACATGGGCCCTCTTATCATCTATCCCAGATGTCGATAGCAAAGAAAAATTAGACGCTATTCCAGGAACTCCACCAAATATGATTTATCCACCTAAAGGTGATGCTTTCGCTGCCCGTAGTAAATACGCGATGAAGATCGACTTCGAAGAAGAACCTCCATTCTTTAAGATCTCCGAAACCCATTACGCAGCAACATGGTTATTACATCCAAAAGCTCCTAAAGTGGAAATGCCAAAGATTGTTTCTGAAAGAATCAAGAATTCTTTAAGAAACGCCGGAAAGGAGGTCAAGTAGTATGTACTATCCTGAAGACGAAATTGAAAGCGCGATAAAAACGCTTGAAGAAGGCCAAGGAGAAAATATTGAAGATTCACACGAAGATGCGAATATTTATAGCGCTGATGACAGTGATTTAGCACCTACTAGATCCTCTTATAAACAAGAACGCAAACCTGCTCACAAAGCTCTTTTAGCGAAAATTAAAGAACTAAATAAGCAATTTGATGAAGAGGTCAATGCTTTTATTGGAGAACATAGTGAAGAAGTTGCTCAATATCGAAATGAAAATAAAGAGCATCCCGCTATCACTCAAATCAAAGAAAAGTATCAAAAACTCATTGATGAAGCACAAAAAGAATTTGATAAATTTGATGCTGAATTAAAACACAAATATCACGATGAATTAACATATCACATTCATCCAAGGTTGAAGAGAAGACAAGAATTACTTGGCGATAACACTGATGTGTTATTAAGTGTCAGAAATCTCAAACAATTCTTCTTCTTTGGTAGCAAGATTCATCACATGAAGTTAAAAGCCGTTAGTAACATCTCCTTTGATGTTCATAAAGGTGAATGCTTCGGTATCGTCGGTGAATCAGGCTGTGGTAAAACCACAACTGGTAGAACCATCATCCGTTTATATCACTCCACATCTGGATCTGTCTATTATAGAGGCTACCGTATTGGTGCGGGCCCAAGATGGAACCAAAAAGAAATTAAATGGAGTCGTATTAGATGCAATCAACACATTAAAGATCTTTCTAAAGAAAGAGATGATCAAATTGCCGCTTTAGATAAAAGCGCTAGCGATTATCAACAAAAAGTTAATGATATTCGCGCTAAATATGCTGCCCTAATTAAAGCGGAAAAAGAAAAATTCGCGGAAATCTATAGAGTTCAATCCAAGAAGATTAGACAAATTAAGTTTGACGAAAGACACACTCCAAAGAAACTTCTCAACGAGATTCAAATGATCTTCCAAGATCCTGTCGATTCTCTTGATCCTCGTATGACTATCGAAGATATCATTCAAGAAGGATTAAAGATTCAAGGTAACTACAACCGTAGAGAGAATCATAAGAAAGTTGTGGAGATGCTTGAAAAAGTCGGCTTAGTCGAAGAACACGCTTCCCGTTATCCACACGAATTCTCTGGTGGTCAAAGACAACGTGTTGGTATCGCTAGAGCCTTAGTCATGAATCCAAAGTTATTGATTTGTGACGAACCAATCTCCGCTCTTGACGTTTCTATTCGTGCCCAAATCATTAACTTATTAAATGATTTAAAGAAAGAAATGGGCTTAACATTAATCTTCATTGCTCACGACTTATCAGTCGTTAAATACTTCTGTGATCGTATCGCAGTTATGTATTACGGCAAAATCGTCGAATTAGCGAGCTCTGACGAATTATTCAAACATCCATTACATCCTTACACTGTTTCCTTATTATCAGCGATTCCAAAGCCAAATCCTCTCACTGAGAGAAATAGAACTAGAATCGTTTACAAGCCTTGGGAAGTTCATAATTATGAAACTGACAAACCACAATTACGTGAAGTTTGCCCAGAACATCAAGTTTATTGTAACGAAGCTGAATTCCAACAATATCTTGAAAGAATTAAGGAATTAGACAAAGCTAATGGTAAATAAGATTTGAGAGGTAATTATACCTCTCTTTTCTTTTGCCTTTTTAAGTATAAGAAAAGGACCGGAATTAACCGGTCCTAGAATTAACGACTATTAGTCGAGTTTTCTCTTGATGAACATTAAGCAAGCACCTAATGCTGCAGTGATGGAAAGAATTGCGCTGCTGGCGATAATGGAGCCGCCACAACCTTTCTTCGCTGACTTATCAGGTTCTGGTTCAACTGGTTCATCTGGATCAACTGGTTCATCTCCACCTTCTGGAGCGACGCCGTTGACATCACAGTTGATGTAATATGTCGCGTTAGCGTCACCAGAGAATATCGCGGTGTTACCTTCTAAGGTGAAGGCGATTTCGCTCTTCTTGCCGTCTTTATCAACGGTATAAACCTTGGTTTCAGCACCTGTATAGAGGTATCTGCTTAAATTGATACTGACATTGATATCACCAGTCACTTTTGCGGATTTATTTGATTTCAAATAAGAGAATGAGAGTGATAAGGCGTGCTTACCATCTTTTGTCAAATTAGTTGTGAAATCAAAGGCGTTAGTGAATGTTGGTGATGAAACAGTGATTAAATCTTCATCTGAGACGTGTAATAATGTTCCACTTGTGCCATATGAGAAGTCATATGCTTTGATGAACATCTTATCTTTTTCAGCGTAGTCACTGATCTTGGCATCGAAATAGTATCCGTTTTCGTCTTTAGAAATTTCTTTCTTATAACCATTGATGGATAAGTATGAGAATTTTTCTTCATCGAAACGTAATCTTAAATATTCATTGTTATTAACTTTTTCAATGTTTTCAATTTGTGGAGCTTTGCTATCAATATGGAGATTATATTTGAGTTTATATGTTCCACCAGAGTGTAATAAGTAGTTGATTTCGATTTCGTATTCGCCATCTGGATAGTTCTCACCAATGTTGTACTCTTCCTTCACTTCATCGTACTCGTAATTATATAAAGGAATAATAGTGTAAGCACGGTGGGCGAGAAGGCCGTTTGACCAATAATCGACGTTTAAGTGAGATTTGTATAATGGCCATTGATAATCATCGCCATTTTCATCTTCCAAAGCGCCAGATAATGAGTCAAACATATGGTCGACTAAGACAACTTCACCAGTCGCTTTATTGGTGATGGTGAGAGTATTAGTTTCCACGGTTCTAGTAACAAATTGAGCGATAATCATGGTATTGGACATACCATTATTGCCCATATAGATGTCGTTAGTTTCAATCTTACCTGTATATGGATTTGTGCCAACAGGAACAACTTTGTTTTTATTTGTGTCTAAGATATCTCTAAAGAATGTTTCATTATAGAGATAGTTAGTTAAATCTAAATCTTTTAAGCTGTCCCAGTTACCCATAACCCAGTCACTGGCGAAGTCACAACCGATTAAACCCTTCCATTTTGTACCAATGTGATTTAATAAATCAGATTGATAGACCTTATTCTCATCTCTTTCAAATTTGAATGGTTCAACTGGCGCGGCTTGATCGTAATCGCCATAGAATCCGAGATAAGGAATGGAAATAGTGGTTTTACCCTCTGCTTCTAAGACGACAAAACCTTCAATATAACAGCCGTTTTCAAATGTTTCATCTAATGCAGCTTTTTCAGACTCGGTTAAGTTATATTCCACGTGAGCGGTATGTGTACCTGTTTCCACTGTTAAAGCGGTTGTTACTTTTTTAAGTAATAAATCGTGTTGTGCTAATAATGTGACGTCTTCGAATTTTTCGCCAAAGTGTTCTGAATCTAACTTACCAGTTAATGGTTTGTAGACATAGAGGGTGGCGGTATATTCGATATTGCCTGTGGCGGAAGAAATGGTGGTGAAGTTCAAATTGACACGACCATTCTTAATGTCATCATTATTCTTTAATTCGATTTTTGTTCTATTTAATAAGTGTTCAGGATCTGCTGAACCATCTAATAAAACTTCTGTTTCTAAGGCACCTTTAACGTTGACTAAACCTGCACCTTGTTTTCTGACGGATTCATGGTTAGCAATATGTGTGGTTTTGTCTTCGCCATATTTATCCATCATTGGGGTAGCAGCGGTCATTAAACGTTCATTAATGGTATGTCTCCACTCATTATTATTTAAATCTTCAGAGAGCATTAATGCGTAAACGCCAGCATAGTTTGGCGCTGCCATAGAAGTACCAGAATAGTAATCGTAACTATTGTTTTTGTCTTCGTTATAAACGGCACCGAAAACATCACTACCAGGAGTGGTGATATCGGCTTTCATTCTTAAATCGTATGTTGGACCGTCACTGGAATAGCTTGCAGCTTGACGGGCAACAGGATTGTTCTTAATTTCTTCTTTAATTAATTCACATGTGCCAGTGTCTTTGGCTTTGCCAAATATAGCACCGTCTCTATATAAGAAACTGACAACTGGAATTTCTGGGCTATATCCACCCATGTTCATTGTGAAATTGAAATCTGTGACGGTTGGGTCATTATCGATAATTGCACATGCAATGGCGCCCCAATCGACAGAGTTTCTCACTTTAACTGAGAAGTTAATTTCACCACGGTCGATAACAGCAATCTTACCGGCTAATGGTTTATCTTTCTTTTCGCCTAATTCTTTAAAATCATCAGTGGAACCAAGGCCAGGAACTTTTACCCAATTGAATTTGCCATCTGGATAATCAACTAATAAATCTAATAAAGATCTCTCGACTAAGAAGTCTTGGGTTGAAGAGTTCTTGATTTGGTCTTTAAATGCGACGACGTTTGTGCCGACGACTAAAGCTGTATCATAGTACTTTTTGTCTGGTTCACTAGCGGCAATAATCATGCCAGCTTCGTTTAAAGCATAAGAACCTAAGATACCGGTTTCAACCATATCGGTTGTCCAATACTCATAAGCGGAAGTAGCGAATGCTTCTTTACCTTCGTTACCAGCAGAGATGGAACCAACGATACCTTTTGCTTCAAGATTAGTGATAGCTTCGTTAGCGAGTTCGCTGCCATTGAATTCTCTTAAAGCACTACCTAAAGACATGTTGTAAACATCAGCTTTTAAGATAGCGACGTCTTCTAATGCTTTGAAGATACGGTCATCCATCGCACCGACAGAAATGACTTTTTGTCTTTTGGTGTTGCCCTCTTCATCGGTCACATCTTGATAATATGTGGTCGCGGTAAAGACTTTCATTAACGCTAATTGGGCTTTTGGAGCGATACCTTTATAGTATGGATCGTTACCTGCGGCGATAGAGGCGACGTGGTTACCATGGTCAGAACCTTCTGTATAGACATCATAGTCTGGTCCTGGATCTGGGTTATTGTCATCATATGGATCCTCAACTTCGATATCTCCGCCATAGTCATAGTAGAACGGGACTTTGTTATTGAGATATGTGGAGTGAGTGTCATCATATTTGCCGTTGAAATGTTCAGCGCCATCAATAACTGCTTTAATTGATTCTTGGGTGTATTTAACTTCAATGCTTGAATCCATAGCGGTAAAAGCGGTATGTGTTAAATCGTTAATACCAGGAATAAGTGGATTGTTGACCGGTGAATTAGCATGGATCATGAAGCTGCTATCTAAGATAGCAATTAATGTGCCTTCACCTTCATTTGTTCCACTAGGGATGTTCATTGTTTCAGCAGAAAT
The DNA here is from genome assembly GCA_024696885.1 of Bacilli bacterium. GTDB lineage: Bacteria > Bacillota_I > Bacilli_A > RFN20 > CAG-826 > CAJOLV01. The sequence goes on along the minus strand of JAILGI010000074.1, from coordinate 15,769 downwards.
ATTCTCGAAAACTTTTGTTGGGGTGACAGCGTCTCTTTTAATTAATGATTCGGCAGTAGTGCTTACTTCACGATAGGTGTTATATTCAACTGTTTTAACACCAGGAAGGTTTCTAATAGCACTGACGTGAGAAGCATTAACTTTCATTTGAAATGCGTTCAAGACATTTGTGAAACGTGAACCAATTTCATATGAGGTAGTAATTTCATTATGAATATTACTAATCACTGCACTTTGTTCCGCTAAAAGTTTCTTACTGGTTTTATTAGCTAATGGTGATTTAAGTTGAACGATAATGTTGGCATTAAGTTCTTCTTTTTCCACATTAGCGGTTTTGCTAAGAGCAAGACCTGCACCAGCAGACATTAATGCTGTAATTCCTAATAATAGAAACTTTTTCATATTTAAAACTCCTTTCTTTTTAAATATAGAAATAATTATATAGGTTTTCTTTAATAATAAAAGTATTATTAATAGAAATTTATTAGATATGGGCTTTGTTTACTAAATATTTTTAGTTTTTAATTGCGATTAAAAGAATGGATAAAAGGACTCTACGAATGACAATTCGATGCTCTTTTGGGGTGTTTTTCCATTCAATTCTTAAGTTGCTAAGTGCGTTCTTAATTAAATTAAGATTGTATTTATCATCTCTAAATTCTTGGATATTTAATTTTTCTAATAGATCAAATAATGTATTAACAAAAACGCTTTTTGTTTCATTATCAAATTCTTCTAAAACCCCGTTAGCGGTTTTGACAATTTTATCGGATTTCGGTGTGTATTTGTCCATATGGACAAAATGATTACCATCTACTTGCCAACTATAGGCATCGTGTTGATTGATTCCTTTGGCGTTTGATTCGACAATAATCTTCTTTCTGTCTTTAATTAAACGACCAATAATTGATTCATTTGGCGCGAATTCATAGATGAGAGATTTCATCTCGTCATATTGATAATCGTAGAATGAATCAGTGAAATTTGGTCCATCAAAACTAAAGACCGCTCCCAAATTATTTTTCTTAAAAACTTCCTTACCTGCTCTGATGGCGAGTCTTCCACCTTTTGAGTGACCGCCAATATAAATTGTTTTGAAAGGATGCTTCTTTCTTTGCTCATTAATATATTGAATAGCGTCGATTTCAGCAGGAACGATATCCAAAAACGCCATGTTGAAGTCTTCTCTCCAACCAAGAACAGTAGCGTCAGTGCCACAATATGAAACAAAAACAAAATCTTTAAAAGCAATAGTGACAGCTTGGAATTGTTCAATCGCTTCATTGCTTCTTTTCTTTGCGTAATCTAAAAACTTGATGTCTTTGAACCTTTCAGAGTTACAAAGAATCTTTAAAACATAGATATCTAATAGTTTTCTTTCAGATGTATTGACTGGTTGATATGATTTTAAGAATTCTAAAACATCAAAAGATGTTATTTTCTTTTTGTCGATTAAATCAAAAGGAAAATAACCCATTAATGATAATAGCAGTGCATCTAGTTCATTAAATGGCTCTTCTTTAAAGGAAACATCCTTATATTCTTTTAAATAATCGACAACATTCATACTTTATTCTTGTTCTTTTATAAAGAATTAGTAAAGATATTTATTCTTTTGGCCAAACAAAAGAAGAATTTAAATTGGCCTCTCCATTATCGATTAAAATATCGATACCAGATGCTGATTTGTTGGTAACTAATAAGAAATAGACCCATTCGCTTACTTCGTCTTCTGACATCCATTTCATTAATGGAGTAGCATCCATAATCTTTTTCCAACAAGCTCTATCTTTGATGACTGGACCATTGGAATCGGTGAGGACTCCGCCTAAGGAAATCGAATTAGCGGTCGCTCCAAATTCCACTAATCGGATTGCGACATTTTTCATATAACCGATAATACCAGCTTTGCTGGCAACATATTCAGGGAATTCATCGCCTGTATTCGCGGACGCTGATGCGTTAAATAAAACTGATTTGATATAGCCTTGGAAAGCATATTTTTCAGTCACATTGATTGTTCCCTTAAGATTATTAGAAATGTCATCTTCACAGTTTTGTAATCCGGCATTATTAAAGATATAATCTAACCCTTTAATTTCTGGTAAAGTTTCTTTTTTAGAAATATCAGCAATATAGTGGTGATAGTGTTCGTTTTCTATTGAGGATGGGAGTAAATCAATACCATATACCTCAAATCCTTTCATTAAAAAGAATCTCGCAGTGTTTAAACCAATACCTTTTGAACTGCCTGTAATTAAGATTTTCATTATTCAGTTGTTCCTTTTTATTCATTAATATAGTCGAAATAATCTTGCCCCACGCCTTGCTCTTTCCATTTTCTAGAAAGCCAATATCCAAATGGTGAGAAGATGATTTCCATCGCTAGTTCGACTAACGCTCCTAAAATAGCGCATGTTAAACATTGGATGATGGTCCAATGGAAGCCATCCCAGAAAATAGGGGCAAAAATCGTAAATGTTAAGATTGAAAAGATAAAGTTATCACAGAATTGTCCGATGAATGTAGAAACATAACTTCTTGTGACAAACGCTAATCGACCATCCGGGTTCTTCTTAAACATCTTGCCGATGCCAAAATTCATAAAATTATTGATAATGGCGCTGCAGAAGAAGGCAATCGTGGAACTGAGTAAAATAAACCAAGTTCCTCCAATAATTGTATTAAATGCAGAATAATCTTCATTTGGCGTTGGAATAATACTAACAACAAAAAAGATTAAACACGTCAATAAGTTAACTAAAATAGCGAATATTGACATGCGTGTCGATGCTTTTGGCCCAAAATGCTTAGTGACAACATCCATTGATAAGAATGATAGCCACGACACTAGGATACCTCCATCGATAGCGAGATATTCACTTTGATATATTGTTTTGTTTGCCAAGATATTCATTGTGATTACTGAGACAACAAAAAGAGCGACCGCCGGGGAGGGGATCGCACGTAATAACAACACAGTAACTTTCAATTCTTGGCGAGCCCATTCTTTGAATGAGCGCTTCGAATTTTGTTTTGTCATTAAAAAGACCTCCTTGGTTTTATTTTATATAGCGAAGGATTTTGAGCCCGAACTCCGCTGTGGAATTATTCTATCATATTCTATTTAAATAAAAAGACCGTATTTGTTTACGGTCAATTATTATTAATAATCTTCGACTTTCATTGGCCCGTCGACAATATCGACATTGAAGACATCTGGTTCAAGTTGAACCTTTTTAAAGTAATAATCGATGACTTTTTCTTTAAATTCTTCAAAGGAGCTTTTCTTAATGAGGGCGATTGCACACCCACCAAAGCCTGCACCTGTCATACGAGCGCCTATTGCACCTGCATAAATGGCGGCTTCTTGAATAGCGTCTAGATATTCACCAGTTACTTCATAATCTTCTTTAAGGGATTTATGAGATGCGTTGAGGATTCTTCCTAATTCTTCAATGTTCTTGCTTCTTAAAGCTCTGACGAACTTTCTCACTCTTTCATTTTCGGTGATAACGTGTCTAACACGACGATAAATGAGTTCGTCACCAATCAGTTTTTCAACTCGCAATAAATCTTCTTCATGAAGTTCACAAAGATTATCAACATTGAAATCTTGTTGGATGGCTCTTAAACCTTTTTGGCATTCATCGACACGGTCATTATATTTAGATGATACTAATGATCTAGGAACATTGGTTTTCATAACGACAAATGTATAATCACCCAAATCTAAATCGATATATTCATATTCATATTTCGCACAATCAAGGAGCAAACATTTGTCTCTTAAACCTAGAGCGATTGATGCTTCGTCCATAATTCCGCACCTTAGTCCGCAGAAGGAATTTTCACAATTTTGTGCCAGTTTTGCGATATTTTTTAATGAAATTCCTAAATTGTAGATATCATTTGCCACATATGTAACTAAGTCTAATAATGCGGCGGAAGATGATAATCCAGAGCCAAGAGGAATCTCACTATTAATGAGAATATTTAAACCAAATGGAATATGATATCCTGCAAGTCTTAGGGTTTGGAAAACACCGAAGACATAGTTACACCAACCATTAGCTTTATCATATTTAATGCGATTTAAATCAATGGAATAACCGCTTTTTGTATTTGTTGAATAAGCGGAAATAATGGTGTCGTCTCTTTTTGAAACTAAGGCTTTAATGTAGCAAGAAATAGCGGCAGGAAGAACTCTTCCTCCGTTATAGTCAATATGCTCACCGATTAGATTAATTCTCGCTGGTGCGCGATATAGGCTTTCCGGTGCGACTTTAAAGGCGTTATAAAATTCTTGAGTTAAATCCATCATTTCTTTCCTACTGCTAACTTGACGCATTCATACGCTCCATTATAATGACCGATTTTCTTTAAATAATCAATTTGGTCACATAAATGTGGAATGATTTCTTTATCTGATAATATCTTGTCTAACATTGCGTTAATTTCTTTTTTGGTTGGACATTCTGGAGTAGAATCACCATATTCTCTTCCGTTAATTGCTCCATACACTTCGTGTCCACCGATGTGGCGCATAAAGAGTTTTGGAATTGGGTAATACGCTAATTCTGATGGTTTAGTGATTAATAAATCAGTAACAGGCATCAATAAGTTTGTGGAATAAACTGCTTCAAAGATATTTTGATTATAAATAGCGTAGATTCCTTCAGCCTCCTCATCTTTAATCTCGGAAACGAATTTCTTTAATTCGTCATATTGATTGAAGAAGTTAACGGTTTGAATGCCTTCGACTTTTTGACAGAGTTTATCATAAACATCTTTATGGTCACCAAAGTTGATGAATAATGATGCTTTCTTTTCTTTGACATAAGGAATGAGGTGCTTGACCATCGCTAAGAACATATCAAAGCCCGCACCTGCTCCTCCAACAGTCATTAAAATACGTAGTGGTTTGCCTTTGGCAATTCTTTCTTTTCTACGTTTATTATCGTTTTCTAAATCCACTAATAATTCGTGGTCGATAAAACAACCAACCATTTTTAATTGATCTTCAGGAATACCATTTAATGGATATTTTGCAAAACCATTTAATGTTTTATAACCAAAGTAAGCGAATGGTGTTTGAACAGCGTGGATAGCGCCTTCTGATAAATGTAGTCCCATTGGCCAGTTATCTGGAATGGCGTTCACCACGTGTGTCATATCTGCATGAATGGCAGCTTGGCTTGGCCATACATGAGTGGCGATATAAGGGATATCCTTAGGAATGTTTCTAAAGATAGGAACGAGTAGCTCGCTATTTCTTTGATCTTTCGCGTTATAAGTGATCTTTTTAAATCCTTCGGAATTAAGTGGTTCCCAAACTAATTTATTAAATAGTTTTGATTTTTGAGAAATGCGTGACGCTAAAGAATACATATCGTTTTGCTCTCTAATCATCTTAGAGCCTGTAGCGTCAAAGGATGCTAAATCTAACCAATATGGGTGATAACCTAATGCTCTCGCCGCGCTTGCCATAGCGATAGAAATACGGTAATGACCAAAACCCATTCTGATATTTCCGACGATTAATGCTTTATCGTCAAACTTTTGATTTTCTTCACCAAAAACAATATTGCTTGCACCAATAAAGTCTAATGTATCAATTGGTTGGAAACAAATCTTATAATCAGTGTTGGAGTCATCGCCATACTTTTTGATATATTTGGCTTTGCTTTTATTAGCTCCTTTAATAGTTTTCTTATCGATTTGATTATTAAATATAACTGATGATTTATCTTTCATTGGATAAAACCCCCTTATTGACGTTATATGTGAATTGATGTTCTTTTCCCTCTAATTCATAAACGACACTAATGTCGTTATCTACTAATTGATAACTGATAACTTTGCCGTTTCTAAAGATGTTGAGCGCATCTGCCAAAACGGCTTTCTTCTCTTCGTCATATGTGGCGATATCATCAGATGTCATTAAGACGGATCCAAATAAAGCGTTAATCTTTGTTAAAGCTCTTCTTTGTTCGGATGTGAGTTTGATATTGTCATCTCTTAATAAGAAGACGTCTGGGTCGTTTCCAAATAAGTGGTCATTAAAAATGGAACGGAAAACACTGTTTTGGATGGTAATTTTAGTTGAGATTCTTTCCCTATGGAGCATTCTCATAATCGCGTTATCATCGAAATTAAGCGACACGTCTGGTCCAATTCTTAAATAATCGAAGTTTTGATAGGAGTTGATGATATTAGCTCCACAGCCAAGAATGAGTTTGCCTTTTAAAGTATCTCTTAATAACTTATAAGCTTTGTTTTGTCCTTGGCAGCGGCTTAATCCATCATAGTTTCCTAAACCAGCGGAATATAAGAAATCTAATTTGAATAAATCAAATCCCATATCCATATAATGAGTTAAGCATTTTGTGATATAAGCAACGACTTCTGGATTTTCTAAATCTAATAAATAGAATTTAGACCAGTTTCCTCCCGCCATAACGTTATTGCCTTTTTCGTCTTTTCTAATCCAATCTTGGTGTTCTTGGAATAGTTTGGATTTTGTTTCTGCCACAAATGGAGCGAGCCATAAGCCGGCTTTAAAGCCTTTTTCTTTAATTCTTTTAACGATTGGTTCTAATCCATCTGGGAATTTGTTTTTATCGACATCTAACCAGTCACCGACGAATGTTTCATAACCATCATCGATTTGACATAAGTTGAATCTGTTATCTAGAGCTTCTAAATCTCTAAGGATGATTTTGTCATTGATGTCTTGGTAGTAATTATACCAAGATGTATAACCGAAGACTTTTTCGACGTTTTTCTTTGGGAAATATTTATAGAAGGATTCTAAACCTTCTTCATAGTTATCATAGAAGCAGTAATCGAATAAGGTGACGCTTTCACCAGCTTTAAGTTTGATACCTAAGGTATCAGTGATTAAATGAATATTCTTCTTATCTTTAATAAGCTCAATGATTAAATAAGCGTTTTCATAATTTAAATTGAAGATGAATGATTCAAAATCACCTTTACTATAAAAGACATCATAGCCGTGACTCTTTTTAATTGAGTATTTATAAAATAATGAATCACCATATTGTTTTAATGCATACATCTTTACGATTAAATGGGGAGATTTATTGATGTTTCTTAATCTTTTGGCTAATTTATATTCTTTGGTATCTGTCCAAGATTGATAACCGTTTAAGAAATATAAATCTCTGAAATTAACATCAAAAGTTAAATAATCATCAGTTTGACCTAGCGTAATGTCTTTATGAGCGGTTAATGCGATTGTTGTGCGATTATCAATAATTTTAATTTTGATTGATAAATCGGCATTAGCTCTTTTTGTGACTTTTTTCTTTCCGTTTAAAAAATAATTAATACGCATAAATTAATCTCTCCTTAGCGATTTTAGAATTATTCTGATTAAGCACTGAATTTCAGAGACTTTTTTAATGGTTTTGTCTTGAGTGAGTAAAGCTTTATTCATCGAAAGCTTCTTGCATAGTTCTAATAAAGAATGGGTAGTGGAAAAATAGAAAACATCAACATTCTTCACTGGTTCAATAGAACCATCTTGAAGACCTAATTCATAGGCTTCAATAAAATCCTGATGATATTTATCTATTTCTCTTTCATATGTCTTTAAAGAAGATGGGTGCTGCATGTACATGTAAGCATCAAATTCTTTAATGAAATAGAAATAATCAGGAGAATCTTTAAAGATATCCAAATAACTGTTATAGAAAATTTCTATTTTTTCATAACCAGTCTTGCCTTCTTGCAAGTTGAAGTACTGTTGACTGATTCGATTTTGGAGCATCATTACGCAAGCGATAACGATGGATTCTTTCTTGGCAAAATAGCGATAAATAGTGGCTTCTCCGACTCCGGCTTTTTCCGCAATATCTTTGATGGTGACATCATTTATCGAATTCTGCATAAAAAGATTTGTGGCTACTTCCACAACGAAATTGAACTTTGCTTCTTTTAAACTCATAATCTTATGTGATAGTTTGACTATCAAAACGACAATCTATCTATCAATACTATATTTCTTTTTAATCAAATAGTCAATAAAATGCATGGCGCGTGCGTTAAAATTTATATAAAATGGCAGTTTTTCTTACATTTTGGGGTCTTTTTTGGCATAATAAAAATGATGAAATATGAAATAGGTGACAAAGTTATCCATTGTAGAAATGGTGTTTCAACGATCGTTGGAATGAAAGAAATGATGGAACGCCAATATTTTGTTATACACGCTTTAAGAGGGGATAAAGAAAACATTTATGTTCCTGTTGTTGGCTCAGAAAATATCATTAGACCAGTAATGGATGTCGCCTTTGCGGATAACTTACTTCATGAACTTGCTTCAGTTAAAAAAGAATTCAATCCAAACACCAAACAGAGAAGAGATGGATTCAAAAGAAGACTGAGTTCGGGAAATATTAATGATATTGCCTATTTATATAGGCAAAAATGCTTGTTTGACCAATATCCAGAAGATGTTAAATTAGGACCTGCAGATCTCGATATGCTGGAGTTTGCTTCTAATATATTATTAGATGAATTAGCTCTCACCTATAATGCAGATAGAGAAAAAATAGAAGAGATAATCGCAAAGAAAATAAAATAAGAGCCGATTAATTAAAACGGCTTTTTAAATAACTATCAAGTTCTTGAATCGAATCAATGGTGGGTCGACCAGGACATTGTTCTTTTAGTTCTTCTTTAGTTCTAAATCCGTAAGTCACTAAGACAAAGTCGACACCCGAATTTTCCGCTGTCTCCATGTCAACATTGGTGTCTCCAATGTAGAAGGCATCTTTTTTATCAACACCAAATCTATCGCATAAAGTTTCAACCATCATAGGAGCTGGTTTTCTATCCATTCCTGGTTCATCACCCTGGATATAATCAAATATTTTTGGATAAAACCCCTCTAATAATGGACGGGCAATATCGGTCAATTTATTGGTAGCCACAGCAATTATATACCCTTGCTTTTTGAGGTTAATTAATTCCTCGTGAACTCCAGGGTATGGTTTAGTGAAATCAACACTGTGAACTGAGTAGAATTTTCTAAACTCTTTTAAGGTCGAATCATAGTCTGGATTGTCTGTTCCATTTGGGATAGAGCGAGCCACTAATTTTGCGACTCCGTTGCCAATGGCTTTTCTTATTTGCTCTAGGCTTCTCTCTGGATAATTTTTCAGCAAAAGTGCATGATTTACAGCGTTTTTTAAATCAACTAGCGTATCAACTAGTGTCCCATCTAAGTCAAATATTAATAGTTTTTTCATTTGATATTTTTAAATACATTAATCACGTCTTCATTGAAGACTAAATCACACATATTATCGTATGATGTTGGTTCTTTATTAATGACAATTAAATACTGTCCTTTGAAGTATCTGATAAATCCAGCTGCAGGATAAACTGTAAGCGATGTTCCAATCACTAACATAACATCACAAGTCATAATAGCGGAGATGGATCTTTCAATGACATATGAGTTCAATTCTTCTTCATATAAAACAACATCTGGTTTAACGATTCCATGGCATCTATCACAATATGGAATTGGATTATGTGTCATGACATATTTAAGGCCAAAACTTCTATTGCATTTTTCGCAATAGTTTCTGTGAATTGAACCGTGTAGTTCGTAAACTGTTGATGAACCAGCGGCTTGATGTAAACCATCAATGTTTTGGGTAACAACTATAACGTTTTTGCCTTGTTTTTCTAATTTAGCAATAAATTTATGGGCGTCATTTGGTTTAGCGTCTTCATAAACCATTTTGCTTTTGTAGAATTCAAAGAATTCTTTTGTGTGATTATAGAAGAATGAATGGGAAATAATCTCTTCTGGTCGATAATTTAAATTAGTCTTTTGATTATAAATGCCATCCGCACTTCTAAAATCAGGAATACCGCTTGGTACAGAGATGCCTGCACCAGTAAAGACAACGATTTGTCTCGCGTTTTGTAAAATTTCTTTTAAAGTATCATATTTGCTCATACTCCAATTATAGACGCTTATTAATTATGTGAAAAAGAAGAAATACAATTTTCTTATTTTTCTATTAATCCGACTTTGCTATAATCGTTTATACGTAATTCTTAGAATTAGTGAAAGGAGTGCTTTATGGCAAAAGGTGGCATTAAAATTATCGCCCAAAACAAAAAGGCTTCTTTTAACTATTTCTTAAGTGATTTCACTGAATGCGGTATCGCTTTAAGAGGAACAGAAATCAAATCTTTAAGAGTTCATAACTGTAATATCGGTGATGCCTATGTCGTTTTTAGAAATGGTGAAGCAGAACTTCTTAATGTTCATATCCCTATTTATGAACAGGGGAACATTTTTAACCACGATCCATTACGAACTAGAAAACTTCTTCTTCATAAAAAAGAAATCCGTTGGTTTTCTGACAAGATTCAAAAAGGTGGATTTACCGTTGTTCCTACCAAAGTTTATTTTTCCAAAGGAAAAGTAAAAGTGGAAATTGCTTTAGCAAAAGGTAAGAAAGCTTACGATAAACGCGAAACCATTAAGAAAAGAGATATCGAAAGAGAGATAAAAGGAGGGCGTTACGATGATTAATATTAGAGAATTAGTCGATGTTCGTGATGGCACTGATTATCAAAGAGATAATTTCGATACCTTTTTAAAGAAAATTAAATTCTCTTTTGATTTGCCCGCTATTCATATCGCAGGAACGAACGGAAAGGGTTCAACCGCTAATTACATCGCTTCCATTTATAAACAAGCTGGATATAAAGTTGGCTTATTTACCTCTCCTGAGTTATACGAAGTCAATGAAATGATTAGTGTTAACGGAGAAAAAATTAGCGATAAACAAATCGAAGAAATCATTTTAGACAAGAAAAAAGAAATCAATAAAAATAATTTATCGATTTTTGAGATATTAACATATGTTGCTCTCACTCATTTTATCAACCAAAAATGCGACATCTCTATTATCGAATGTGGTATGGGTGGAGAAACAGATGCGACTAACATCTTTATACCAATTCTTTCAATTATTACATCTGTCAGCCTTGAACATACTTCATTCTTAGGAAAGAGTATTTCTGAGATTGCTTTAAACAAAGCTGGAATTATTAAAGATGATGTTCCAGTGTTAATCGGTGATTTACCAGAAGATGCAATCAGCGTCATTTCAGAAGAATCAAAGGATCGCGGTTCAAAGATTTTTGCTGTTAGTGAACCTCATCAACCAAAACGCGATGATGAAGGTTATATCTTTTCATATGGAACACATTACGATTTACGTATCCAATCTCGTGCGCTTTATAGTGTGGGCGACGCATGTTTAGCCATAGATGCGATTGAAATTTTAAAAAATGAATTCCCTGTTTCAGAAGAAAATATCCATAATGGACTATCCTCCGTTTCAATGGAATGTAGAATGGATATCTTAAAGAATGATCCATTAACAATTATCGATGGCGCCCATAATCCAGAAGCTTTTGAAAAATTATCAAAATCTTTGCAAAAAGGCGGTTTTAATAGCAATATTCACGTTTTGCTCGCTTCTTTTAAAGACAAGAATATCATCCAGATGTTATCAATTATTGGCTCTATCGCTGATAGCATTACTCTAACGACTTTCGATCATCCAAGAGCGAGAAAAGAGGAGGATTATTTCTTGTTTACTAGTGATTATGAATTTATTGATAATCCAATTGATGCATACCATAAATTAAAAGAACTTTATCCAGAAGATATCATTCTTGTTACTGGTTCTTTAGCGTTTGCTGCATATATGAAAAAGAGGTTAAGCAATGATTAATAATAAATTGTCTTTAACATCAAAAATATGCTTAGCTGCAGTATTTATTGTTCTCGCCACAATTTGTCAAAAAGTGGTAGCGATTAATTATATTGCTGTCATTCCTTTTTTAAGGATTTCTTTCGGTGGGCCAGCAGTCATTATCTTTTCATCGATATTACTAGGCCCTTGGTTTGGTTTATTAGTGGGATTAGGTTCTGATGTTCTTGGCTATTTTATCTTTGATCCAAAAAACAATGCCTTTTTTCCACAAATTACCGCGATATATGCCTTATTAGGTTTTGCCTCATTCTTCATCTTTTTATTTGTGAAGAAATTAATTGGTGAAAAGGTGATTAAAGTCGTGGCCCCTTCCTTTATTGTGTTAGCCCTAATTGCTATTGTTTTAACCATTTGGTTGGCTCCATCATTGAAACTATATGGCTCAACATATGTTTTAGAGATTTGGCAAAAGATTTCTATCACTGCAGGTTTAGTTGTTTTAACAGCGATATTAATGATTTTCATCTTGCTTTATGCAAGAAAGAACAAAGATATAAATGTTTATCAAGTTTCATTTTCTCTATTGTTAATTGAAATATTGATTATGGTGGCCTTTGGCACATTGATGAAAGGTTTAGCTTTTGGCTTTGCCACCTATCCAGTCATCTTGCTTTGTCAAATCATCGTCTTATTCTTCAATATTCCACTTAATACGATATTGATTAGTTTGCTTAGTAAGATTGTTAAAAGAAAGAATATTTATTGTCCGGTTGTTTAATAAACAAGATATGATTGAAATATGGAAGAATTAGAAAACGTAGAAAACACAGAAGAAGAATTAAAAGATGATGGCAAAATCCATTTTCCAATGAGTGGTGTATTCGTCATTGGCGGATTAGTTTTGTTAATGGTCGCCTGTCTTGTTGTGCTGATTATTTTGGGGAATAGATGATGAAGTTTTCCTTGGGCTTATTACTTGCTAGTTTATTCACTTCTTCGGCGTGGTATAACCTCATTCAATATTCGGATGATGTGACAGTGGAAGATCATGTTTTAACTTCGGTTAATGACAAGAGCAGTGATTATATCCGCATCTACGCTGAATCTGATGCGACTGCGATTGGCGAGCACGCTTTTGATGGTTGTAGTTTCAAATATTTAATGGTTTCTAACAAAGTTAGACAAAACGCTGCAACATTCCCAGATACACTAACAACTTTTGAATATACTGGACCAGCAAGTGATATTAATTTCGCCATTCCTGATAATGTCACAGTAATTGAATATGCCTGTGATGAGGGATTTTTAAATTATTGGAGCGAATTCATTCGTCCAAATATTGATGGTTCAATTTGCAATGTGAAGAAAGAACACTATGTCAAAATGAAATCGCTTTATTCAAACTTAAAAAAATATCCTTACGATTTAGACAAGATTAATTCCATAAAGGATGGAACTGGCACGATCAAAGATAGTGTTGAATATTTAGATAGTTATTTCGGTAATGCGAATCGCAGCAAAATGACCGAAAAAGAGATATCTCAAAGCGTGATGATCACTTTAATTCTCATCATTGCCTCATTTGGTATGACATCCATCGGTTTGTTCTATTTTTTGAAAGACAAAAAAGTTATCGAATAAGAAAGCGAAAAATATATTTGCATATGTTGAGCGTGCGTGATAAAGTAGTAAAAGCAAAATTGTGATAGTGAGGTTTATAAAGATGAGAGAAGAAGTTCTTTTAATTTGCGAAGAGTGCCTCTCTAGAAACTACAACATCACAATCAAAAAAGAAGAAGGTAGACCTCTCAAAATGAAGAAGTACTGCCCTCACTGTGGGAAGCACACATTCCACAAGATTAGCAAGTAGGAGGCTTATGTTATATGGGTCTAAAAAGTTACGCAAAAGGTGTGGTCAAGGAAGGTAAAAGAGTCCGCTGGCCAAAAAGAGAAGTATTAATTCCATCAATCATCGTTGTTGTGATTATTACAGCATTCGCTGCAATGGTTCTCTTCGGAGAAGATGCTGCTGGTAATAAGATCATTCAAATTATGAGAGATGCATTTAACAAATAGGAGGATATAGTCATGGGTGATGAAATGAAGTTTACTGATTCAACTACGGATATTTCCGAACAAGGTGAACAAGAACAAAAATTAGGTGAAAAAGCATGGTATGTTGTTAACACATACTCCACTCACGAAAGAAAAGTCGCTGACAATCTTGCAAAACGTGTTGAAACAATGGGTTTACAAAACCTCATTGATAGAATTATCGTTGCAGAACAAGAAGTTCCAGTGATGGATAGAGAAACCGGCCTTCCAACTGGCAAAATGAGAATGAAAAACCTCTACCCAGGTTATGTCTTCGTCGAAATGATTATGACTGACTATGCTTGGTACGTCGTTAGAAATACACCAGGCGTTACTGGTTTCGTCGGATCTTCTGGTAAAGGTACAAAACCATTCCCAGTTCCAAGAGAACAAATCGAACCAGTCCTCAAGAGAATGGGCATGATTGATGAATCAATGTACGACAGATATGTCGATGGTGACTTAGTGAAGATCATTCACGGACCATTTGAAGGCACAGAAGGTCACATTATTTCCATTAATAAAGACACGGGTGTTGTCGAAGTTGAAGCTATCTTCTTCGGTAGACCAACCAAAGTCGAAGTCGATTTCTCTGAAATCGAAAAGCTCTAATAATTTAGAGAATAAAATCGGATTTTATCAAACAAATATTGTTTGAAAAGATATACAAATCATTTATAATTAAAAACGCTAAAAGGAGTCATTTACATGAAAATCGAACAATTATTAGAAAAATATAAAGGCTTAAACCAAGCTCAATTAATCGCCGAAGGCAAAGAAGCTTATGCATTATTTGGTAGCAGAATGGATAGACAAGGCTACAAGAAAGAAGAAGTCGTCCAATTCGCCACAATGCTTGCTAGATTAGCCGCTGGTGCAGATCGCTTTGGTACCAAAGAAGAATTAGGTCTCTTCGAACAAATCACCGGTATCGATACCGATAAATATGAATTCGCTTTAATGACAAAGAACGCCAATGAAGAAGAATTCGTCAGAGTTATCGATGAAATCGTCGATTCCTTAGACCCAGCCACCAAAGACGGTGCCTTACAATTTGTCGCTGTCTTCTTCGCTGCTGACAACCACTTAAGCGAAAAAGAATTAGCCTTATTAAAACGTTTAGAAGCTTAATTCAAATAGCGAACAAGGGCCGTACAAATCGGTCCTTTTTTCATACAAAAAAACGAACCTTTGATTTGGCTCGTTTTTCTTTAATTTTGTTAATTTTTCCCGCAAAACCCGGTTATTATTTAACTTTTTTACCGTTTACTGCTTCACGGAATGAACGAATTTCTTTCGCGGTACCAATGACGAAACAAGTGTCATCAGGAAGTAAGGCGTCGTTACCACCTGGAACGAAGGATCTACCGTTTCTGGTGACTAAGACGATGTTAACACCGAACTTCACTCTTGGGTTTAATTCAATCAATGTTTGAGGAACGAATGATGGATTAATCAAGATGGAGATGATGGAATACTTGTCATCGAGTTTATAGAAGTCTCTATAGTCGATATTACCTAATCTATTAGCTAAGGCAACACCAGCGGCTTTTTGTGGAGAGATGATTTCTGTAGCGCCTAACTTTTTAATAATTGGAGCGTAGTAATCATCATCAACACGAACGATGATTTGTTTAATTCCTAATTCTCTTAAAACGACGGTGGTTAAAACGGATGCTTCTTTGTTACTACCGAAAGCGACGATAGCGGCGTCGACATCTTTAATTCCCAATTCTTTTAAAGCAATTTCATCTGTGGAATCAGCAATAAAACATGTGGAGAGGATGCCAGAGAGTCTTTTAACTGCTTCTTTATCACTGTCGATAGCGATAACATCTCGACCATTGTCCACTAATTCTTCGACGATGGAACGTCCGAATTGACCTAATCCGATA
>JAILGI010000026.1 GCA_024696885.1 Bacilli bacterium | reverse complement strand
CTTCCTATACCTAGTATCATAGACGAACATCAAAATTTTGAGGGATGGAGAATTCAAGGAACTGACACTATTATTACAAGAACCCCAACCGAGAATCTTTCTAATTTAATATTAGAACCATATTTTACAGATAAAGAATATCGCATTATTTATAAACTTCCAATTGAGCTCGATAACCCTAACCCAACTAGTTATACCTATTTTGATGAACCTATAAATCTCATAGATTTTCCAAATCATCCAAAAGGAGCTTATACCTTTGAGGGATTCTATTTGAACAATGAAAAAATAACTTCAATTGATCCACATTTAGGAAAAGAAATCGTCATCTACTGTCAATTTGCTTTCACCACTTACATAGTGAATTATTACAAGGCTCCGTATGGCTTTGAATTACTTGCCACTTATACCTTTGACTATCGAACAATTGATTCTGTGCCTGTTCCAGAAGTCCCTAAAGCAGAAAAGCATTATGAAAATGGAAGATGGGAAACAACGGTCACAGAGTTTAGAAATTATGACATTCGCCCTGTTTATGACGAAACAATTTATAAAATAAATTATCAATATCCTTTTGAAGGTGTTGTTAATAACAACATCACCACTTTTACCGCATTTGACGGGGTTATTGATTTGATTCCACTTGCCGATTCAGACAAAGGTTATTACACATTTGAAGGATTCTATTTAAGTGGCAGAAAAATAACTTCTTTAAATACCTCGATCGGTGAAGACGTCACTATTGAAGCTAGATTTAAGATAACAAAATACGAGGTTAAATATTATATTGGTGACTCCTTGTGGAAAACTGATTCATTCACTTTTCTTACTTTTAAAGATTATGTGCAAAGAGATTGTCCTGCAAAAAATAACTACCATGACCAAAGATGGTCAGAACTTGTCACAGAGATTAAAAACTATACTCTTTATGCTCAATACACCCCAGATCAATACACAGTTAAAGTTGTAACTGGCATAAAAGGATATACTTTTAATGACACTATTGTTTCCTATGGCGAAGGTGTTACATATCAAGATTTCGCTGATCAATTATCATATTCAGATAAATACCTTCTTGGCTTATATCTTGATAACAACTTTAGCGTTAAACTCGATTTAAAAACCACAGTTTGTCAGGATATTACTTTGTACGCTAAATGGGGCGATATCATCCATATCCAATCCGCAAATGATTGGGATAAAATCGTTCAAGATCCAACTGGATGGTTCATTCTTGATAATGATATTTCATTTAAGATGGAATCAATTCCAGTTATTAATAGTTTTACTGGCATATTAGATGGTCAAGGTCATAAAATCCAAAGATTCTCTAACAGCAACACAAATTGTGACGCTACATATGGAATATTTAAGACAAATAACGGAACAATCAAAAACTTAATCATCCAAGATGGTTCGTTTGTCTCCACAAATACCGATGGATCAAGTTTATGTTATCTTGGTGTGTTATGCGGCACAAACAACGGAACAATTGAAAACGTTGATTTCGTTTCAGTAACCGCTAATATCACCGCTAATTTCTATGTCACGATAGATAATTTCCAAGATATTAAAGGCCATTGTTTTGTTGGATTATGCTGTGGAGAAAATCAAGGCACAATTAAAAATTGTTTTATCGCCGATGACAATCAATTAACAATCAAAGCGAAGATTGGTTATTACCGCACAGTGGGCTATAGTTCTACTGAATATGTGATGTATGGCTATTTCTATTATGGATTAATGGTTGGAATAAATAACGGAAAGGTTTCCAATATTACTTCCGAAGGAAAAATGTTAATTAACTGCATTAGTTTAAAAGAAGAGAAAAAAACATGGTCATATAATTTAATGTCTGGTGGCTGCCGCTATATAACTAGATCAGGTGGTATAGCGGGTTATAACGATTATAAAGGTCAAATTACCGCTTGTGTCAGTGATAAGGCCGAGATTACGGTTGACTATACCGAACCAGCGACAGAAACGTCTTTTTCTGGTTCGAATATTTTAGGTGGCATTGTTGGTTGCAATAATGGAGCTACTGAAAAGTGTTACACATCCTCTAAAACTACTTTAATCAATAAGAGAAATGGTGATTTAGAAATGGGTGGCATAGCCGGTAGACAAGAAACTGATGGTAGAATAAAAGCCTGCTACTCCGATTGTTCATTCTCCAGCACTAATTCATCTGGTGTAATAAGAATTGGTGGCGTAATCGGCTATAATTACGGTTCTATGTCATATTGCTACGCTACTGTAAGTAGTGCTGAAATTAGTGGTTCAAATAAAAGAGGTGGAGGCATTGGTGCTTTGGTTGGTTACGCTAACGACACTTCATCTAATACGTTCTCTCTTGGAATCATCAATATTGAAAATCAAATAGATATTATGAATTGCTATGATTTTGGAAACGCTACAACAAACGCAATTTTAAATAAGATTTCCATTTATGCACCAGAACAAACAAACACTATAAATTGCGCTGGAATCACTTCAGTGAATTCTTTAGAAGCGCTTATCCAAGCAGCGGCAAATTACTATTTTGACGAAGTTGACTTCATTCTTTATGACAATCAATTGCCAACCATTGAAGGAATAGGCAAACTATAAAAGCAATTTAGACAATTTTCAGAAGGAGACTTATTATGTACTTTGGTATTAATGACTGGGGTGTTAAAAATGTTGTAGACGATGATGCTTGGAAGGAATATTACAAAAGCGAAGCGGTGGCTTTATATTATATATAATGTGTGGCTTAGGGCGAGGCGTATAGTGAAGCTGCAGCAAGAATAGTTAGAGTGAAGGCGTATGGCGAGAGGCGAATGATTGGAAGTAGTAAGATGTAGCTGTAATAGGTATGCATTAGGTAGGTAGCTATAGGTAGAAGGTAAATAAAAAGATCTATGAGTAAGTAGATCTATTTTTATATATATTGGGGGGGAGATATTAGGATGATTGAATTTAGATAATTTTGGATAAGTTAGTTTAGATAATTACAATTTATTTCTTTAAAATCAAGCCAACGATTGTTTCGACATGCGCTGTCATTGGGAACATATCAACTGGCTGGATATATTTAACATCATAGAGTGGTGAGAGATATTTCAAATCCCTTGCTAGTGTTTCAGGATCACAAGAAACATAGATTATTTGTTTTGGTTTCTTATTTAATAAGGTAGACAAAAACTTTTCATCACTACCTTTTCTTGGGGGGTCCATGATGACGATATCTAATTCCTCGTCACAGTTATTAATGAAGTGACCTGCATCATCACAATAAAATTCAATATTATTAACACCATTTCTTTTTGCGTTCTCAATAGCATTCATACTAGCATCTCTATTAATCTCAACAGATATAACTTTAGAGGCATTTCTAGCCGCTATTAAGCCAATTGTTCCAACACCTGCATAAGCATCCAAAACAACTGGTTTTTCTTC
>JAILGI010000051.1 GCA_024696885.1 Bacilli bacterium | reverse complement strand
GAAAACCCAGCATTCAACTTCTTCACCGCGAAAGATGTTCAATTACAAGGCACAATCAATGTTGGTGCAGCAGGTTTCAAATTTGGTGAAGACAATAACATTACATTCGCATGTCAAAACTTAGCTATGTCTGATGTTCCTTGCACATTTGAAATGTCAATGACTGAAGCTGGTCAACAAATGGTTGTCACACTTACTTCCAATGACGCCAAGATTACTGGTACATACGCAGTAAATATGTCAGGCGTAGTTACATTCACAGTTACCGCTGTTGATGATGCGCTTGCAACTTACATTAGCGTTGGCACAGTGTTCTCTAACGCAAATTAATTTATTAGCATTCAGGCACAGGGGGGATTTTCCTCCCTGTGCTTAAACGCACATATCAATATAAATATCGAGTATATACGCGACTTTCATTATTCTCGATACTTATGCTGATATAGCAGTTCATTAAAACAAAGGAAATGATTATTATGAAACATCAAATCTATGGAAATGAATTAAAAAACATGCCATATGAAGATCGTCCTGAAGGATGTTCCTCACCAATATGGCGCTTTAGCCAAAATCCGATTATTAATCGTAACCCATTCCCTAAAGCTTCAAGGGTATTTAATAGCGCGGTGATGTCCTATCAAGGTGCATTTATTGGCGTCTTTAGAGCGGACACCACTACTGGCGTGCCTTATTTATTCTTAGGTCGTTCTCAAGATGGTATTAATTTCACATTTGATGAAGAACCTATTCAATTCCATGATAAAGATGGTAAACCCGTCAAAATTGAATACGCCTATGATCCTCGTTTAGTGGAAGTTGAAGGCACCTACTACATCATTTTCTGCAATAGCTGCCACGGACCAACAGTGGGTTTAGGCAGAACTAAAGATTTCAAAGATTTTGAATTAATTGATACACCGTTCCTTCCATTTAACCGTAATGGCGTACTCTTCCCAAGAAAAATTAATGGGGAATACGCTATGTTTTCTCGTCCAAGTGATTCTGGACACACTATGTTTGGTGATATCTTCCTCTCCTACTCTAAGGATTTAGAATACTGGGGGCATCATAAACATGTGATGGAAAGAGGATATGAATGGTGGTGTGGCACTAAGATTGGTGCGGGACCCGCTCCTATTGAATGTGATTTAGGTTGGTTAGTCTTCTTCCATGGTGCTAACCTCACATGTTCTGGTTTAGTTTATTCCATCGGTGCATTCATTGTTGATAGAGATGATCCAAGCAAAATATTACACCGCTGCTCATCCTTCTTATTGGCACCAGAAATGCCATATGAAACAACAGGATATGTTCCTAATGTTTTATTCCCAGTATCCACATTAACTGATGCGAAAACTGGTCGTATCGCTATCTATGCTGGTGGTGCGGATACAATTACTGAATTATTATTCACGGATATTGACACCGTAATTGAATACATTTTGAAAAACGAAAGGTAAGTCATGGAACTAGTAACCATTGCCAAGAGAAATAATCCGTTTAGAAAATTTGGGGTTAACTTCTGGAAAAGTAAATACTTAATCCTCATGGTAATCCCCGCTATCATTTTCTATGCCATTTTCTCATACATTCCAATGTATGGCATCGTCATGGCGTTTAAGAATTATAGTCCTAAACTCGGTATTATTGGTTCTCCATGGTGTGAAAACCCATTTGAAAACTTTAAAAAGGTCTTTGATGAACCAAAATTCTGGTTAGCGTTTAAGAACACCTTAATTATTGGTTCGGTGAAGATTATTATTTCATTCTTAGGCGCAGTAACAGTCGCGGTTTTATTAAACGAATTAAGAATGATTAAAACCAAGAAGACTATTCAAACCATCGTCACATTCCCTCACTTCTTATCATGGGTTGTTGTTTCTGGTTTCGTCTTCTCATTATTCTCCTATTATGGTGCGGTAAATACAGTTAGAGAGGCATTAGGTGGTTCGAGAGTCAACTTCCTCACCGGGAAAAACTTCTTCTTTGGCTTAGTTTTCGCTAGTGATATTTGGAAAGAAGCAGGCTGGGGTTCAATTATTTACTTAGCCACGATGGCCGGTATTCCTCAAGACCAATACGAGGCTGCAGATATCGATGGAGCGACACGTTTACAAAAGATTTGGCATATTACTTTGCCTGGTATTAAGCCCACCGCTATCTTGTTATTAATCATGTCTGTCGGTGGTGTTTTATCCGCTGGATTTGACCAAATTCTAAACTTAGGCAATGACTTAATTAGAGAAGACGTCAATATTATTGATACATATATTTACTACCATGCGATTATCGGTACCGATTCTGCGGGTGTTGGCACGGCGATTGGTTTATTTAAATCAGTGGTCAGCTTTATCCTCGTCGTAGTTGTCGATAGAATCGCAAAAGCGTGTGGAGAAAGGGGCATTTTCTAAAATGAAAAGAAATAATCAATTAGAAAAACTTCCTTTAAGACCACGTCGTATTTCTAGCCGTGATCAAAAGATTCAAGGCATCGATGTTATTATTTGCGTCATCCTTGTTATCTATGCGTTCCTCATTATTTTCCCGTTCTGGAATGCCTTTGTAATTTCCATTTCTACAGAAGAGGCATATTTACATTCCAACTTATTAATTTGGCCTTCTGAAATAGATTTCACCGCTTACAAGATGGTCTTTAATGACCAAGGACTTTGGTCTGGATTTAAGATCACAATGATCTTGTTGATATTTGGCACCGCTTATCAATTATTCTTCACGGTTATTACAGGCTATGCTTTATCAAGGCGTAAATGGACCGGTAAAAACTTTGTCATGAATATGATTATTGTCACCATGTTCTTTGGTGGTGGCATGATCCCATATTATCAACTCATTCTTACATTAGGTTTAAATGAAAAGATATGGGTCATGATTATTCCTGGTGCGATTGATACATTTAATATGCTTTTGATGCGTAACTATTTCGCATCTTTACCTGTGGAAATGGAAGAAAGCGCGAAGATGGATGGCGCGAATGACGTCGTTATCTTTGCAAAGGTTTTCTTACCATTATCACTTCCAATGCTTGCGACAGTCGGTTTATTCTTCGCTGTTGGTAACTGGAACTCTTGGTATAACGCGATGATATTCATCACGGAAAAGAAACAATATTGGCCATTACAAATGGTATTAAGGTCAATGATTGCCAAGGTTTCTAGCAATATTGAAACACCGGAAGCGTTAGATACGTTCTCGCAAGGTATGACGATGGCGTCTATTTTCTTCACCATCGTTCCTATGATGAGTTTTTATCCTTTCTTACAGAGATTCTTTGTGAAAGGTATTGTTGTTGGTGCAATTAAAGGATAAGGAGTATTTTTATGAAAAAAGTAACATTTTTTATGGCATCACTTTTAGCCCTCACCACTTTAGCGGCCTGTGGTGGACGTAATACGGGCGCAGACAAATACGATGAGAATGGTTATTTATACCTACGTATTAAAAATGTCTGGTTTGAAAACTGGAAAGGCGAAGATAAGTACACCGAATACTTAAATAAGAAATTTGGTATCCACGTCGTTCCTAGTAACTATGAATATGATGGATGGGATGGCGAAGTTAACACCGCGATTAACGGTAATAACTTAACAGACGCAATCCACTTCAACTTAAAAGCGTATAACTTCGGTACAACTTATGAAAAATGGGTGAATACCTATATGTTAAAAGCCTTACCGGATGATATGTCTAAATGGCCAAATATTGAGAGCTTATTAGGCAAAATCAGTAACATCGATGCTTTAAAAATTAATGGAAAACTATATGGTATCCCCATTATTAATGATTTAGACCGCCCAAACAAAGACTTCTCCAACTTTACCTATGTCTACCGTCGCGACAGAATTAAAGAAATCGATGAAGCGAAGCTAGCAGAGAACCCAAATTACAAACCTGTTTATAGAGAAGGCGACGTTTATACATGGGATGAATTCATCCGCTTATGTAACGCCTTCAAAACTTATAAAACATCCAATCAAAACGCTGTTCTTGTGGATGAAAGATGGGGTTTCCCATCCATCACTAACTTCTATAAGAACGTTCCACACTGCTATGACAAAGATGCAAGCGGTAAAGCAATTAACGCATTTACAAGTGATGCATATATTGAAGGATTAGAAAAATCCAAAGAATTCGTTGATCAACTCTTCTATTCACAAGACCAATTCAACTTTGCGGATAACAAAGCCAAAGAAGACTATTGTGGTGGTAAAGCTGATATCTTCTACGATAACTTCTCCTTAAGTAACTACATCACATTCCGTCAAAAATTCAAAAAGAACAATAAGAACGTCGATTTAGATGACGGAACCGCCTTTTTAAAGATTAAAGGTCCTGATGGTAAATTCTCACTTGAAGGTACTGAAAACTGGTTCTCCATGACCATGTTTAACGCTGACATTTCCAATAAGAAATTAGAAAAGATGCTCGATTTAATCGATTATCTCCTCAGTGAAGAAGGTACAAGATTAGCAATCTATGGTATTGAAGGATATGACTATTCCATCGTTGATGGTGAAGTCGTATTAAGCGATTTAGGTTGGGAAAAGACAGAAGACGGTACCTATGGTCCAAAGACCAATGGTGCGAAATTCCTCCGTTATATGGCGAGCTTAGGTAACGAAACTAAATCCTATGACCCATACACCGAAATGGACGCTTACACAATTCTCAATAACTGGTCATTAGAAATGGAACACGCCAAAGAAAATGGCGAGTTAAGAATATTCAAAGAACCACCAGAAATCGACTGGATGTCCACTCCGACAAAAAACGATAAGACCGAAGGTTTACTCGCAGACGCAAACGTCAACGCAAGTAAATATTGTTTCGGTAAATTCAAAGACATCAACGCTTATGTCGCTGAATTCGCAAAAGATAAGAACTGGGCGAAGGTATTAGGTGAGATTAACGAAAAGTTAGGTAAGTAATATGAAGAAGATTTATAAATTACTTTCCATACCTCTTGTTTCCACTTATCTATTCACCATTATGGGTTGCAATAATTCTAATACCACTACTAAAGTCGATCCCGATAACCTCGTGTTTAGAAAAAAGAACACGGTTTTAGAAAGCTTTGAAGGTTTAGGTGTCGAATGGGGTACTTATGAAGATCCAGATAAACTCTCCACAGGTTCTTGGGAGAGATCCTTAAAGATTATGGACCGTTTAAATCCACAAGTAGTGAGATGTATGCTCAACTACGACTGGTTTATCACCGATTTCGATGATAAAAGGGATGAGGATAAGACCAATGATACGTGGTCATATAACTTCTCTAATAAATTAATGAACAACACCATCGATGTTTTAAGATATTGTACTGATCACGATATCGACGTCGCTTTTGGTTGTTGGAATGTTCCTGGTAATGTTCGCGCGGATGAATATAACATGATGAAAGAAGTCACCAGCGATATTAGATGGGCGAAGATGACCGCGGATATTTTAGAATATTTCATTAAATTCCAAGGCATTAGATGTATTAAATACTTCGTTAACTCTAACGAACCTAATTACCTTGGCAATTATGGTACTTCGAAAAACTATAACAATACCTTTGAAAAATGGGCTAAAGGTGTTGAAAATGTGCGTAAAGCCTTAGATGAAAGAGGTTTTACCGATATTAAGATAGTCGGCGGAGACACCACCGGATTTGAAGGAACAGATGAATACTTTAAAGGCATTTCTTCCTCTTCCTCACTTAGAAAAATGGTGGGTGATTATGGTTTCCACGTCTATTGCCCAAATATGATTATTGATACGGGCGAATTAGCAGTTCGTATTAAAGAAATTTATAAAGAAACAAAAGGTAGAGATAAGGGTTTAGGTGTTGAAAGAATGCCACATATCTGGGAAGCCGGATTATACGATGGCAAAATTACCGAAACCGATTCTAACGCTTTCATCACTAACTTCTCATATGGCTTAAGAATGGCGGACTACACTATTCAATGCGCAATCGCGGGTGTTTCCTCAATTTGTTATTGGGACTTTGATGATGGCATGCACTTCTTATACGCTGCTGATGGCACAATGACATCGAAAGGTTGGGGCATGTTCTCCTCATTAAACAGTGATAGCGCGGCTAAGCAAAGATTAAGACCTTGGTATCATTCCTCTGTCTTACTCACTAACTTAATGCGTAAAGGTAGTAAAATCATTGATTCCGGTGCGAATGATCCACATGTTTCTAGTTCCTTTAGAAGTATGGGTGTTATTGGACCTAATGATGATTTCGCTGGTGTTGTCGCAATTAATAGAGGTTTAGAACAAGTAACAAAGACATTTAGAATCGCTGAGGAATTCAAAGATTCTAATAAAGTATATGTCTATTTCTATAACGAAAAAGAATTAAAGATTGGTGAAGATGGATTTGTCCGTCCTAACCAAGTCGTGGACGCGAGCTTAAGGGATCAAATTCAAATTGATATCCCAGTGGGAACCTTAGTAATCTTGTCCAGTAAGGAGTTATAGTTTATGAAAAGATTCCTATTAACTTCCTTATTTATGTTCTCCCTCGTCTTAACAGGATGTGGAGGGAGTTCACCAGTGGAAGACGATGAAGAATTTAACTCCACTTCTATTCCTCATGTCACACACGTTGGTGAAATTGGTTCCTTTAAACTAACTTCTCCAGATAATGATTTCTCCACGAATACGGGCTTTACTTTCACATGGGAAGAAGCCACGAATGCGGACTATTATGTCTTAGAAATCGCAAGCACGATTAACTTTATTAAAGATGATGAAGATGAAGTTTATGTGAAAGAAAGCAATCTTTCCATTAATAAATATGATTTAAACTTCGTCCTTCCGAAAAAAGACATCATCTATTATTGGCAAGTAAGTGCGATTAACGCGAATAAAACACAAAAATGCGATGAAATCGGTCACTTCACATATGAATCTATCAAGATCGATGAAATTAACATTGAGATTGAAGATGAACAAGACTGGGCGGTCCATAAAGAAGGCAGTCAAGCCGAAGTATCCATTGACCGAAATAACTTCTTTGGTAACAATCAAAATTCCTTAGTTATTAAATTTGACATGGAACACACCAAACAAGATATTCCTTCTAGCGATGGTTGGATTGTTATTACCAAGACTCAAGATACCGAATTATATGGCACAGATGCCTTCTATTTGAAATTCTATTATTCCGGACATGATTCCACAGTCTTAATTCGTGTTTTAGATTACGATGGCGAATATTGGCATAATCAAGTACAAATATCCCGTAACTCTAAACAAACAGTGTTGATGAAATACGAGGATTTCCAATTAAGAACCGCGGGCACAAATGTTTATAACCGCGTATTTGACTGGCAACATATCCGTTATTTTGAAATCGTCTTTGAAAGAACATTTGGCGATGGCGTCTGTATTTTAAGTGACATCAAAGCGGTTAACTTCGAAGATTATAAATATATGTTCATGGATAAGATGGATTTCTCTATGACTGATCCAAATACATGGACATATGAAAACTTCAATTTTGATAAAGAAGTATCGCCAAATGGCGATGAATTAACTCTTTCATGGACAGCGAAGAACGCGGAAACTAACCCAGATGGTTTCAATGGTTACGGTTTCCAAAATGTTCCATTAAATAAGTATTTCGTCCAAGGTGACGCTTTGAGAATGAAAGTGAAATACACGGGGTGTTCTTCCACGGCGATATTCTATTTCCGTGTCTTAGAAGAAGATAACGATAGATGGCAATTTAAGACACCATTTACGTATTTAATTAAGGGTGAATATAAAGAAGTTATCGTTCCTTTAAAAGCCCTTCAAAGAATGGAATATATGAATGGTGATGGCGCCAAACAGTTCTATTTCATTCAAAGATTTAATATTGGTTTAGCCGATAACTACGCGAGTGGCACTTTATCCATCAAGGATTTAGAGGTCATTAAACTTAACGATATTGTTGAATCACGTAACAGAGTGGTTTCCTCTGAAGGATTAATTGAAGATTTCAATCAATACGATATCTACACTCAAATGTATTATTACTGGGAACAAAGCTCAGCGAACGTCGATGAAGCGATGAAGTTAGACACCATTCATAAGACTGGTGGTTTAGCTAACACAGCTTGTGGCGAATTCGATTACAAAGCCGATATGGAAATGGCGGTCTATCAACTCTATTTAGACACATCAGGTGTCCATGATATGAACGCTTTATCCCTTTGGTTAAGAGATGCCTCTGTGAAACCAGATGTCGGTGCGGTTTCCTATATCGCTGACGAAGATGTCGCCGCGCAGATGACCATTCAATTAACATTAGATACCGGTGAATATTACCGTTATGTTATTCCAAAACTCATCAAAGACTGGAGACAGTACACTATTCTCTTTAGCGAATTTGAAGTCGTAAATAAGAATGCTTTATTTGATGAGATTCAACCATTAGTGTCTGATCACATCATCCATATGGCGTTTGGTTTCCAATATTTCTATTACGATATCAATGGCAAACCATATCCAACATATGCGATTGCTAACCCTGTTTATATCGATGAGATTTATTTCAAAACAGCAAGTGAAACCACGATTGAAGAAATCTCTAACCAGATTAAAGAAGACACTGATAATCCTAACCGTATTACCGTGGATAATATGGAATCATATGCGAATGATGACGCAATCTTTGGCAATTGGCAATATGGATATAACTTAGATTACAATTCATTAGCTATCGCAGATGATGTATCTACCTTAGGTGGTAGTAAATCCATGAAGATGCATTATAAGGGTTCATCTTCTGTCTCTTATGTAAGACCAACAGACTTTGCCTCAACGATCACCGCGAAAGGCTTTATGGTGGATATTAAGAGCGATGGCAAAGCCACAATTTATCTCAATTTGAACTGGCGTTCTGGTTCTACTTTATACAAGATGCGTTATACCTTAGTGGGCGCGCCAAATGTTTGGACAAGATATGAGATTGGTTTCTCCTTCTTCACACAAGACGGAACGACTAAAACCATCTCTATGAACACCGCAAAAGATATCGAATCCATCTCCTTTGGTATCACTAATTCTAGTGGTGAAGCGAGTGATATTTATGTGGATAATATCGCATTGCGCAAGGATTTAACGTATTCAACGTTTACCACCACGACGTTAGATGTTAATAGCTAGGAGGTAAGGATGATGAAACTTAATAAATGTAAAGAAAATCCAATCTTAAAACCGAATAGCGCGAACCAATGGGAAGAGTTATGCGTCCTTAATCCAGCGGCGATTTACGTAGAAGAAGAAAAATTGTTCTACATGATTTATAGGGCCGCGGGTAATGATAAAACCCATATTATTCATTTAGGTTTAGCCACCTCTAAAGATGGTATTCACTTTAAAAGAGAAAGCGATACCCCATTAATTAGTGGCGATCCTAATGGTTTAGATGCAGGCGGTTGTGAAGATCCACGTATCGTCAAGATGGGTGATTATTTCTACCTCACTTATGCATCTCGTCCATTCCCTCCAGGACAATATTGGAGAGAAGATAAAGAATACTTTGGTTTCCAACCTCAATATGGACCAAAAGTATTGATTTATAACAACACATTAACACATTTAGCCATATCTAAAGACTTAAGACATTGGAAGAAGTTAGGACCGATTACCGATGCGCATTTTGATGATCGTGATGTCGTTATCTTCCCAGAAACCATTAACGGTAAATTCTATATGTTAAGTCGCGCATCCGAAAGATGTGGAAAAGGCTATGAAAATGAAAACCCAGCAATATGGATTTCCTCTAGCGATGATTTACTTCGTTATGATGAATATTCCTTATTGATGAAGGGTGAAGAGGATTGGGAGAGCAAAAAAATTGGTATCTCCACTCCTCCAATCAAAACGAAAGATGGATGGCTTGTCTTCTATCACGGTGTTTCTAAAAAGGATGATGCCTATAGAGTGGGCGCAATTCTTTTAGATTTAAATGACCCCACAAAGATATTAAGAAGAACCAAGAACTTCATTATGGAACCAGAAGCGGAATATGAAACTAATGGTTATTATAACGGATGTGTCTTCCCCACAGCGGTGGTGAAAAAGGATGAACTTCTCTATATCTACTATGGTGCGGGGGATAAGGTTATCTGCCTCGCAACCGTGAAAGAAGAAGAGTTACTAAAATACTTAAAGGAGGGCGAATAGATGAAAAATAGAATCAAATTATGTATCGGATTAAGCGTTTTATTCGCCATGAGTGCAACTGCGACAATTTGTAAAGGTATGAACAATAAAACAGTGAATGCAGATGATGATTACTGCTATGTTGATTTCTTCAACAACTACAAAAGAGAAGACTTTACTCTCTCCTCTAACTTCTCTGGTAAAGGAAATAACCTTTTATATTTAAGTGTGAAAGCCACAAGAGGGGCGTTATTAGAAAAACCAACTGATCCGGAAAGAAAGAACTATGCTTTCGTGGGTTGGTATTTAGATGAGGTTTGTTCTATTGGATGGAACTTTGCCACTGATAAAGTGAATCAAAACATGCGTTTATTCGCAAAATGGGATGTCGCTAGTAATGCGGAAATCTTAGAACCAACATATACACCTCCTTCCACCGTCTTAGAAGACAGTGCGGAAACTGATTATGTGATTGATTCCATCATGCATTTCACAATCAATTACAATTACAACCAAATTAAGGTTTCCACCGCGGCTTTAATGAAATTAGAAGCTAATAAAGATAACATTCTTCCTTTAATGGAATATAGGGTGAAAAACGGTAAGGAATTCACTGCGACATATAACAATAAGAAGATTACTGTGACATGTAATGGTGTCCAACAAGTTATCAATGTCGTGGATGATTCTATCAACCTAGTGGTGGATAACTCTACTTATGAACAAAAGGCCAAGAATTACGAAGCTAAAGCATTAGAAAAAGATAGCTATCACGTTATGCTTGCGGGTTCTTCCTCTATCGAATTCTGGGAAGATTCCACAGAAGTATTAGAACCAATCGTGAGCTTTAACCACGGTATCGGTGGCACCACTATTGAACAATGGGATGAATTATTAAATAAGAGATTAGTCTTCCCATTCAAACCCAAAATGGTGGTTTATTACGTCGGTATTAATAACGTTATTAACTCCAAAGAGTCACAAGATGTCATATGGAATAGATTATTGAACTTCTTTAATCACACCCATGAAGCAATGCCAAATACCAAGGTGCAATATATCTTGATGAACCAATTACCGGGATATCCAGGTTATAAAGACACAATTAATTATGTGAATAACCAAGCGATTGAATATCAAAAGAGCAATCCATGGTTAACATTAATTAACCCCGGATTAAAGTTACTTAAAGATAACGGCGAACCAGATGCCTCATACTTCAGAACTGATGGTCTACATTTAAGCCACTATGGATACATCATTTGGGGTGGTATCATTAAACAATCAATAATTGATGGTTTAAATAAATAAGTATGGGCTACTATGTGGATATTGATAATGAGTTAAAACAAGCGAAAGCTACCTTCTTAAGGTATTCACTCATATTTTCCACTGCCCTTACTATCACTCTTATCGCGGATACATTACTAATTGTATTCAGCAAAGAAAACTATACGCTTAACTTCATATTTGCTTCCTTAATTACCATCTTATTTAGTTGGTATGCGATATTCTTCTTCTCATCTATTTATAGAGATGTGAATGGGAAATACCGTTATTACAAGAACTATGAAAGTGGCGTGAAAGAAGATGCCGAAGTTAAATTTATCGCTAGACGCGGTGAATTAACATATGTAAATGGTTTATATGTCTATCCTTTAAAAGTTAAATACGTCTATGGTTTAACGGAAGAGGAAAAGATCATCTACACATTGTCTGAAGATTTAGATTTTAAAGAAGGAGATAAACTAACTATCTCCACCTATCAAAGAATTATCATGAAGGCGGAAAAACATTCATGAACGCCTTACAAAAGAACAACATCAAAAGTGTATTCAAGTACACATGGCCACTTTATATCGTTATCGCGGTGCTCGTGACTTTAATCATTAACTCTATCTTCACGATTATTCACCAAATTCCTAGTTATCAAACATTAACGATATTCATCACAGGTGAAGTTAGTGATTCTAATTCGTTAAAGAGTGATTTGTTAGAAAAATTCAAAGATAAGGGTTTAAGAAAAGTATCGACGATTGATGTTTATGATAACGACGTCCATTACAACACACAGCTAAGCATTAATGGCTATAATTCCGCGGATATATTAATTATTCCGAAAACCAAACTTGAGTCCTTATCCTCTTTCTCATTCGCATTAGAGTTAGATGAAGATTTATATGACACATACGAAGTATATGAAAAAGAGAGTGTGAGATATGGCATTCAAATTGATAAGGAAAAAGTGAAGAAATACATGAACTTAACTAACGAAGACTGTTACATGGTATTAAATGGAAATAGCAGCAATATCGGTAAATATGCCTTAAAACCAAACGAAGAACACGATAACGCATTAACATTAATAAAAGATTGGGGGAAACATGCCTAAAAGAAAGGAAAAAGACATTAAGGATCAAGACGTCTATAGAAGCCTACCTACTAACAGGAAGGAATTGTTCTTTGACTTATTGAAACACCGCAAGATGGATATGTTCTATCTATCCTGCTTAACTTTTATTTTCTTTCTCCCTTTAGCGGTTGATCTCCTCTTCTTTAACTATTTAGAAATTATCGCAATGAGTAATGGTAATGAGGAACATCTATTCTCATTAATCTTCTATTCCATGATTATTATGCTACCTTGCATGCTCATCGGTTTTATCGGTTTAGCGGGTGCTTTCTATAGCGCGAAGAAATTAGTTTGGCAAGAACTCGTTATCCCCGCTTCTGATTTCTTTAAGGGTATTAAAGAGAACTGGAAGCACGCGCTTATACATGGCATGTTATTCGGTATTGTTACCTTTGGTCTAGTGGTAGGTGGTATTTATTTATATCTATATTCCCCTGCGGGACAAGTCACTAACGGTATTGGTATCGGAGTGTTAATCGTTTTATTCATTATCTTTGGAATTTTAACTAGTTTAATGCTCGCTCAAGATGTCTATTATGAAAACACTTATCGCCATACGTTCAAAAACGCCTTCTCCTTCCTCGTTTTAACTAACTGGAAGACAATGTTATTATTCATCCTCACAACGGGCGTTTTGGTGGCGTTATGCGCGATTAATCTCGTTACTATTATTGTGGGATTAGTCTTATTCGCATTATGTAACTATTTAGTTATCGTCCTTTACACCTTAATCGCTCATTCAGTATTTGATAAATACATTAACAAGGAACATTACCCTAACATGATAAACAAGGGTTTATATAAAAAACAGGAAGAAACTGTTAAGGAGGCCTAATTATGGCAGATGTCACACTGAAACACATATATAAGGTATATGATGGTAGCGTTCGCGCGGTGAATGATTTCAATTTGGAGATTAAAGACAAGGAATTCATTGTCTTTGTCGGTCCTTCTGGATGTGGTAAATCCACGACTTTAAGAATGATTGCAGGTCTTGAAGAAATTACCGCAGGTCAATTATATATCGATGGTGAACTCATGAACGAAGTGGAACCAAAGAATAGGGATATCGCGATGGTTTTCCAAAGCTATGCCTTATATCCACATATGACCGTCTATGACAACATGGCCTTTGGCCTTAAATTAAGACACACCCCGAAAGAAGAAATTGAAAGAAGAGTTAAGGCCGCGGCGGAAATCTTAGAGATATCCGAATTATTAACCCGTAAACCAAAAGCGCTTTCTGGTGGTCAAAGACAACGCGTCGCTTTAGGTAGAACAATCGTAAGAAATCCAAAAGTCTTCCTTTTAGATGAACCATTATCAAACTTAGATGCGAAATTACGTGTCGCGATGAGAAGTGAAATCACCAAGTTACATGATAAATTACAAACCACATTTATCTATGTTACACATGACCAAACAGAAGCGATGACCATGGGTAATCGTATTGTGGTTATGAAAGATGGCTTTATTCAACAAGCGGACACGCCAATCGCTTTATTTGAAGATCCATGTAACTTATTCGTCGCAACCTTCTTAGGTTCTCCTCAAATGAATATTATTGAGGCGACATTATTTGAAGAAAAAGGCGTTTTAAAAGCTAAATTAAATGATCTTGATGATATGGTGATCGCATTCACCGATGTGAAGGCTAAACAATTAGCGAATAAGAAGTACATTGGCCAAAAAGTATTGCTTGGTATTAGACCAGAACACATCATTCCTAACCAGGGCAATTTAAGCGCGGATGTTGAAGTTGTGGAACATTTAGGTGATGAAACCATTCTTTATGCGAAGATTGCAAACATGAAGGAACAAATCATCATCAAATTACCATTCAATAATACTTTTAGCGCCCACACCACTATTAGCATGGAATTTAATATGGATAGAGTGTATTTATTCGATAAAGAAACCCATAAATCCATCATGGGTATTCCTCATGAAAATGAAATTCCAGTCGTTATTAATGGCAATAAGTTAGCAATGGGTGAACAAGTTATCGAATTACCAGAAGTATTTGTTTCTCATTTATTAGACAGTGCATTTGATAGCCCTGTTAATTTAGCGATTAAACCAGAATATGTCCAAGAAGAAAGTGCTCCTAATGCATTGAGCATTAATG
Organism: Bacilli bacterium; assembly: GCA_024696885.1. Lineage (GTDB taxonomy): Bacteria > Bacillota_I > Bacilli_A > RFN20 > CAG-826 > CAJOLV01. The sequence goes on along the minus strand of JAILGI010000051.1, from coordinate 6,262 downwards.
CGAAGATTGAATTCTTAGAACAAAAGACAGATTATCAAGCTGTTTATTTCTCCCTTAAAGGCATTGATGGTTACTTTGCGATGAAGGTGAGAAATGATGAAAAAGTGAAATTGGGTAAAGAAGTAACGCTTTATCTACCTGTTTCTCGCTTATACGTGTATAACCAAGAGCACACCAAACTTAATTCCCGTGAAGTTGTTTATCCAAATAAAGTTAATGCGGAAATTAAGACAGTTAATGATGTAATGCATATATCATTTGATGGAGTGAAATTATCATATCCCGCGACTTCTAAACTTGAAGATGGTCAATACGAGATTGTCTTAAAGCAAGACAAATTAGCGCCTATCTTCCCAAGAAAGATGTTGAAGAAGGGATTAGAAAATCCTGAGATGGAAAATCCTCATAACAAGATTAAAGTATCCGCGTATGATGAGGACATCTTAGGCAAGAAGTTATTAACTTATCTAGCGGTTCCTGGAATTGAGAAATATGCATCATTTGTCTTAGATAATAATTTCTCAGTTTATAAGTTACCGAAATTCAACTTATATGTGCCATTTGAGGCAATTGAAATTAAGCAAAAATAAAGGGGTCTAGAACCCCTTTTCTTTTAAGTCTTTAATAATCTGTTTATTTCTAATAGACATCTTTTCCGGCATGTCATCTATAGGAAGGAAGAGAAGTCTATTTACTTCATTTAGTTGTGGCTTTAATTCTCCATGATATTTCTTACAGATAAATATCGCGTCCACACCATAGATTTGATCACCATTGAAGTAGGTATAATGGGTAATTTCACCAGAATAGACTTTGAATAGTTCTAATTCATCAGCGATAATACCGGTTTCTTCTTTTAATTCTCTAGCAGCAGCATCCTCTAGTGTTTCCTTTAAATCTAAGGCGCCACCAGGGAAATCAAAATATCCATCATCGCTTCTTTCCTCTAATAAGATTTCGTTTTTCTCATTAAAAAGAACGACGACAGAATGTGGGATTAATAACGTCGCATGTTTAGTTAATTTTCTTAATTCTTCGATGTAATCCGCCATAACTATACTCTAGAAATAATAATAGTACCTTTGCCTTTAATTAAACATTCCTTTTTGTTTGGTAAGAAGAATGTATCGAATCTATTCGCGGTTATATCGTCCACTACTCCTTCTCCTTCAATAAAGGTAAAGGAAACAAATGAACCTTGATTTGCTTTAATTAATAATTCACCATTTATTTCTTTTCTTTCCACATGGAAATACTCATTATCCGCGAGTAAATCGCCCTTTAAAACAGGTTTTTCATACTTTTGATAATTTATAACGTGAAGGGCTTTTTCAATGTGTAATTCACGGTAATTTCCATCTTTATCTTTTCTAAGATAATCGTAAAGGCGATATGTTAGGTCACTATTTTGTTGGATTTCAATTAATCTCACGCCTTTACCAATTGCATGGATTGTGCCTGGATTAATGAGATAGGTATCACCTTTTTTCACATTAAAGAAATTAAGTGTTTCTAAGATGGTATTGTCCTTTAATCTCTTTTCAATTTCTTCTTTGGTGTAGTCTTTATTAAAGCCTACATAGATGCCGCATCCTTCATCCGCGTCAATAATATGCCACATCTCACTTTTACCAAATGAGTGTTCGTTTTTTAAAGCATATTCATCACTTGGATGAACTTGGATAGATAAATCATCCTTGGCATCAATTAATTTAATGAGTAAGGGAAAATAAGGATATTTAAGGGCGTTTGGACCTAAATCTTCTTTAGTTATTACATCACTTAATCTTTTATCTTTATTAATACCTGAATCAATCAAAGAAGATGATTCATCGCGAGTGGATAATTCCCATAGTTCAGAAACGATATCTAAATCACTCTTATGATATTTTTGGAAATATTGACCACCCCAAAGGTAGGATTTCACACATGGTTTTAATTTAACTACTTTATTCATGTTATAGCTTTCTAATTGATTCTCTTTCCACAAAGTCACAACGGATAATAAATTCCGAATATTGTGGGCGGTTGTTTTGGATTAAACGATTGACATATAAACCAATTTCATCACCGATTTGTTCACGTGGAACATTAAATGTCGATAATGATGGCGTAGCAGTTCTTCCATCTTGAATATTATCAAAACCGATAATGGAATAGTTTTCAGGGATAGATTTACCCATATTCTTCACTACTTCATAAGCATGCAATGCACATATATCATTCGCACATATAATCGCGGTGATTTCTGGATTACTGGTTAACATCTTTCTTAACATTCTTTCATCACCGTATTGTTGGTTAGAATTATCGAAGTTAACACTATAACCATAGATATTCTTATTAGCGTTATTATCGATACAGGCTAAGAAGCCTTCATGTCTTTCTCTAAAGCTCATCGCATGCATATCGGAACCATAGAAACATATATGTTTATGACCATAATCGATAAGTTTTTGTGTTGCATCGTAAATAGATGTGTAATTGGAGTATTTGATTTGTGTGCTACCTGTCGCATGCATGAATTTAGGATCAAATTCAATAATTGGTTTCTTTAATTTTACTAATTCTTTAAAAACAACATCGGGATTCTTATGAAGAATGATGAAAGCAAGACATGGGTTATCTTTTAATTTCTTTACTTCTTCGACATCGATATTGTCTCCATCAAAGACAAAATATTCCATCTTCACAGAGGAACGATTCATTGTTGCATACATATTTTTAATAATGGGTTGCCAGTAGTCTTCTTTTAAAAGGATGGAAGAGGATACAACAATAACAACAGAGTTCTTTTTGTTTTTAACTCTTAATTTGGCAAAATCATAACCGAGTTCTACGGCTTTTTGCATGATGATATTACGCGTTTCATCACCGACGTTATACTTTCCCGCGAGAGCGCGAGACACTAAACCTTTTGTGACACCGCAAGCTTGTGCGATATCTTCCAATCTCACTTTGTTTCCCATTATTGCTATCCTTTTTGTTTATTAGACAATAATATTTTATATTATATACATATTATTGGATAAGAATTTTTGTAAACTCATAATAAAAAACAGTAAACTTTTTGATTTTGTTTACTGCTTTCTTATCTATTTTCTTATTCCATTATCCACTTGAGATTGTCGTAATTGGTATAGGTTTTATCCCAACAGTTATGATCGCAATCAGGATAGATAGTTAACGTTACATCAGCGAGTGTTTCCTTTAATCTATCAGCCATTCTTATCGCTTCTTCAGGGAAAACGGCTTCATCTTTCGCTCCATGGAAGATTCTAAACTTAATATCTTTTAATCTTCCTGAGTTCCAATACATGCCACCTCCGCAGCAGACAATGGCTTTGTTAAATAGAGATGGTAAACACTGCATAACTTGATAAATCGCGTATCCTCCCATCGATATACCAGAGGCATTAAATCTCTTTTTATCGGTAAAAGGCATATCATACATATGCTTTACTAAATCTAATAGGTCATTAAAGATAGAAAACCAGGTATCTTCATAACATTGAGGGAAAACACAAAAACCATCACTTAAAGGTGAATCTTCTCTTTCTAATATAGCGAGTAATGTGGATCCTTCGAATTCTTTAAAATCTCTTCCGCGTGAACCCGCACCATGGAGATGAAAAAAGATGGGATATGTTCTTCCTTCCACATAATTCTTTGGGTAATAAAGGAGATATTGAATACCTTTAAATACTTTCTTTTCCACTTTACTCATCTAAGTTATACCCCCTATTGTTTAGAATCGCATTTTTCGCTATTTCTATTAAAGTTTTTATCTCGGATTTATCCACGCCTGGAGTCACATCATCATATGTATATCCGCGTGGAACAAAGTTAGACAAATCGATATCTTTGGCATGAGTAAAATACAAAACAAACAGGATTCCCGCTAATAAACGTCCTCTTTCGTTTAAATGATAGCCATCTCTATTGAGGTTATCACCAAAGACTAATCTCGCTAATCTAATGGCTTCTCCACTTGGGATAATGTATTTAATACCGCTTATTTGACTCGCGGAAATATAGGCATCTTTAATGTCTTTATCCATCCAATCTTGATTTAATGGATCATGGCCATATTTATCATGAAAAAACTCTTTTATGTAGCTCCAAGTTTTATGCAATAAATATGTTCCATTAGAATATTTTCTAATGCCCTCCATTAATAAGGAAAGTTCTGGGAAGAATGTTCCTGCATCACCAGAATCACCACTTCTTTGTTGGAAAGTGATGTAATCATATTGAGTGTATTTTAAGCCTTCAAAGATATCGCAATACATCGTTGGAGTCTTTTCTCCATTAATGTAAAATTCATATTCTTTTTCTTTGGAAAGATAGTTTTTCCAATGTCTATTAATGGGGCATCCGGGAATGTATAAAACATGGATATTTATATCATATCCCGCTTCTTTTGCCACTTGATGGACATAAGTTGAGGCATCCACGGCGAAGGAATTACCGACACACAATATGTTCATAATTTATTTCAAAACCTCATTAATGACTTTAATAAGTGATTGATATTTTGCGTTATTCTCTTCAATAGAATTACCTTTGATAGAAACATAGACTTTAATCTTTGGTTCTGTTCCGGAAGGTCTAATTACTAAAGTAACTCCTTCGGATAATAAGAGTTTAATGACGTTAGATTTAGGAAGATTGTTGATACCTAATTGATAATCAATCTTTTCTAAAATTTGATATTGTCCAATACTAGGAGCGTCGCCTCTAAACATATCCATAATTTCTTGCATACGATTGAAGCCTTTTAGACCTTCAAATTCATAAGAATTTAAATAATTGGAGTAATATCCATGTTTCTTATATAATTCTTCGAGTTTTTCTAATAAAGAAATGCCTTGGTTTTTATAGTAAGCAAACATTTCCACGATTAAGAACGTTCCATCGACAGCGTCTTTATCTCTAACATAACCGCCACTGAGGTAACCATAGCTTTCTTCAAAGCCGAAGATGTATGAGTTTTCTCTACCTTGTTGTTCTAAGTAGAGGATTTGTTCACCGATGAATTTAAAACCAGTTAAAACTTCTTTAACTTCCACTCCATAATACTTGGCAATTTCAAAAGCCATATCAGTGGTAACAATAGTCTTTACCACTACTGGATTAAGTGGCATTGTGTGATGCTTTTGACGCATCATACAAACGTAATCGAGGAGTAAAATACCAACCTGATTACCACTTAATAGTATGCATTCGCCACTATTTTTGATGGCGATGCCCACTCTATCACAATCTGGATCAGTGGCCACGAGTAAATCAGCATCATACTTTTTCATGTATTCAATGCCGACACTTAAGGCTTCTTTGATCTCTGGATTTGGATATGGACAGGTGGTGAAATTGCCATCTGGTTCTTCTTGTTCTTTAACGACAATTACATCACTATATCCACATTCTTTAAGGATTCTTGTGATTGGTTTTAAACCTGTTCCGTGTAATGGTGAATATATGATTCTTACTGATTTATCAATTGGTTCATCCTTTAATAAGGATTCTTGTTTAACGCGTTCAATAAAACGGGTATAGATTTCGTCACTAATGATTTCTATTTTTCCAACTTTTAGAAGGGATTCATAATCTCCATGAATTGGATTATTAAATACATCTAATTTGTTTATTTCATCTAATATCTCTTTAGCGGCATTCGTGGTAATTTGGCAACCATCTTCACCGTAAACTTTATAGCCGTTATATTTGGATGGGTTATGACTAGCGGTAACCATAATACCAGCGGAGCAATGTAATTCTCTTACCGCATAGGATAAACATGGTGTTGGCATTAATTCTTTATAAATAAAGGATTTGATTCCGTTCTCGGCAAAAACTTCCGCGGCTATATGTGCGAATAAAGTAGATTTTATACGTGAATCGTAGCTAATTGCGATACTAGGATTGCTATATTTCTTATTAATATAATTTGCTAATCCTTGGGAGGCTTTACGCACCATGTAGATGTTCATTCTATTTGTGCCTGCGCCTATGACACCTCTTAATCCTCCGGTACCAAATTCAAGGTTTCGATAGAATGCATCTTCAATTAATTCTTCGTTATTTTCAATTTGTTTTAGTTCGTTAACTAAATCTTGGTCTTCTCTTGCTAAAGAACACCATCTTTTATATTCATTTAAAATGTCGTTTTTCATACTACTTAAATAATAAATGCTTTTATGCTCTTTGTAATACAAAAATACAATTGTTTATTAATTTATAGAAACAAAAATGGCTTTTA
>JAILGI010000014.1 GCA_024696885.1 Bacilli bacterium | reverse complement strand
TGATAAAAGTGGCACAGTAATTTTTCTAAAAATAGTAAATTTACTACTGCCATCAATTCTCGCAGCATCGTAATATTGTTTGTCAATCGCGGATAGACCAGACATAAAGACTAAAATCTTAAAGGCCAAGCCGTTCCAAATCGCATAAATAACGATAACCACGAACATATTCCAACGACCAGCGTTAATAGTTAACCATTCTTGTGGTTTAGCACCAAACCAGCCGAGGAAGACGTTAAAGAAGCTACCAGCAGATGAGGAGAACATCGCGTTAAAAACCAAACCTAACGCGATGGTGTTGGTAACATATGGTAAGAAGAAAATTGTTTGATATAAACCTTTTAAAGGTTTGATTGCGTTCAAACAAACTGCTAATAACAAGCTGATGATAATCGTTAATGGGACGGAAACAATAACGATGAGGCCTGTATTAATGAGCGCATGTTGGAAAACAGGGTCGCTCAAGACCTTGATATAGTTTTCTATACCCCAAGAAACCGTGATACCACCTCTGGCATTGTTTAAAGCAGCAATGTAGTTTGTGATAACGAATGAACTACCGGAATTACCAACCCAATAGAAGTTATTCACAAACGACATGACAAATGTGTTGAGGATCGGATAGATCATGAAAAGGATTAAAAAGATTAAAGCAGGGATTAAAGCAATCCAGCCCTTAGCCCATTCAGGCATAATGAAACTACGCCTTTTGGTTCTAAGTTCTTTGCGGACTGAAATACCTAAGCTCGCTAACTTAGCATCCCAATCAACTGCTTGTAACCCGCCGGGATTATTGTTCAAAGTATTTTCCATAAAGAAACACTTAACTATTTAATCCTTTCTCCAGATTCTTCAAACACGTAGAAACGTTTTGGTTTGAAGTTGACGTTTTCTTTTCCTTCCACATCTTTCCAGTTTTCAACTGGGATAATAATCTTAAGATTGCTTTCGTCTTGGCCGTGTACTTTACCAATCATAGAAACATCACGTCCCACTCTTTGGACGTATTCCACGACGACTGGCACACCACCTTTTGGATCTAAGGTGAAGGCTTCTGGACGAATACCAATCTTCACTAATCTATCTTTCTTAGTGATTTCTTCTTGATATTCCACTACTTCGAGTTCAGGATGTTCTAACGCTGAAATCTCAGCAGGAGTTTTATTTTCGCGTCTTTCAGGATGCGCTTCGAGATCTTGTAAGTAATCTTCTAAAGATAACTCTGTGCCTTTAACAACAGTTTTTTCTCTATTAACGAAGCCGTGATATTCACCTTCGTATTCTTTGCCTGTATCAAAGACCTTGCCATCGATATAGAGCTTGCCACCTTTAATTTCACCATCAAAGATGTTGATGGCAGGTGAGCCTAAGAACTTCGCGACGAATAAGTTAACTGGTTCATCATAAACTGTTTGTGGTGCATCAATTTGTTGAATGACACCAAAGTTCATGACAACAATCACATCAGAAATGGACATTGCTTCTTCTTGGTCGTGTGTAACGAAGATGGTTGTAACACCAGTTCTTTGTTGCAAACGTCTAATTTCTTCACGAGTTTGTAATCTCAAACGAGCATCTAAGTTGGATAACGGTTCGTCTAAGAGTAAAACTCTTGGTGATTTAGCAAGTGCACGCGCGATAGCAACACGTTGTTGTTGACCACCGGATAATTGAGATGGTTTACGTTCAAGATAATCTTGAATTTGAACCAATTCGGCGGTTTTGCGAACGATCGCATCGATTTCTTCGACTGTCAATTTGCGTTTGACTTTGACAGGCATACCATCTTCATCAAGCACTACTTCACCAGCAGAGTGGGCGACACCGTTTTTATCAACTGTGTCTTTCTTGTAGACTTTGTCTTCTTCCACTCTTAAGTTTGTGAGAGGGAAGGCGACGTTCTTGTAGATGGTCATGTGTGGATAAAGTGCGTAGTTTTGGAAGACCAATCCAATACCACGTTTATCCGGTGAAAGACGAGTTACTTCTTCATCGCCAAACCAGATTTCACCACTGGTTGGTTCTTGTAACCCGGCAATCATGTAAAGTGTGGTTGATTTACCACAGCCAGACGGCCCTAAAAGACCGATAAGTTTTCCATCGGGAATCACGATGTCTAAATTATTGACGGCAATTGTATCTTTGATGCCTTTTTTAGGATTTCCAGGGAAAACTTTGGTTAGATTTTTTAATCTAATTTCCATGACTATTCTCCTTATAACTTGATGTTATTATATAACACTCAAAGCCCTCTTTCAATAATATAAAGCAAGAAAAAAACGAGATTATTCTCGTTTTAATTCCGCTTTAAACAGCAAATTTTTGATTAAATTTCGAATAGATTGTAGTAAGAGAATGTCTTTTTCACGAGCTCTTGAAGTTCAACTTCTGAACCATTGAACATCTCATGTTCAGATTTGAAGATTGTATAGACTCTTTGCTCTCTAATTAAGGACAAGTCTTCGCCCGCTTTTTCCATTTTAATAAATTGTTCAAAATACTTAGGAACAGCGACGAATGTAGCTTGTTCGCCTTCACCTTGATAATGACCCATAACCACTAAACATTTGAATTCTGTTTCATGGTTAAGAGGAAGCTTCATCAATTTGACTTCGAATTCTCTACCTTGGAATTTCACTTTTTCACCCATTGCATGCTTGAAACAATCGGTTAAAGTTCTATCTAAGGGGTTGTATTTGAACATGGCATAATCCACTATTTCTTCAACTGTTTGAAGGTTAATATCATATGTTCTGAATTCATTGCCTTGGGTGAGTTTTAAAGTGTGGTTAACTTCTTTTTGAACCACTGCTTTTTCTTTGATAACACTGTAGATACCAATGATTAAAAGTATGGTGCCAGCAATAAGAGCCACTAAAGAAACATAGAATTCAGAGGCTTTTAAAGATAACTTCTTTTGGAAGTCGTTTGGATCCATTTTGAAGGATAAAAGGAAGAATAACCAACCGATGATAAATAAGGTGGTTCCTAATACGATTTTAACAAGGCCGTTGTCTACGCGTTCTCTTGATTCGTGTTCACGATCATGGAGTGCTCTATTTAAAGAACGAATTTCTTCGTGTTCGAGATCTCTTTTAACGAGGCTTTGACCACAATATGGACACTTGTGTTCTTTTTCGTCAACTAATTGACCGCAGTGAATGCAATAAATCATAATCTATACACTCCCTATTTCATCAAAGAATTACCATATTTGGCAATCTTTCTCATATTTATAATATGGAATATTAATGTAACGACAATGCCGACAATAGTAATAATCATTCCAACTAAAACTATGATCGATAAGAAATCTTCTTGTTGGACTCCATAAGTTAATAAAGCAATATCAAGTCCTACACCAAGTAAGGAAATTCCTAAGCCGATAAATCCCATAATATAACCTTTAACGGATAAAACCGCACCGATGAATAAAACAACGGCAACGCCTAAACCATAGGCCCAGTCATATGGACGGAAAGCTTCTGATGTATCAGAAAAGTTCATAATCCATGTCAGACCACCAATTAAAGTAATATAGGCACCAGCAAAGAGAAGAATAATACCTAATTTTTTACTCATAGACATATCTCCTTGTATTTACTTTGTAATTATAGCACAGTTTTTCTTTAATACATTAAAAATATAGATAATCAAACTAAGAAATAATAAAAAGGCGTTTACGCGCCTCTTAATTTACTCAAATCCTTTCTAAAGAAAAGCGGGATCTTGTTCACCGTGAACATGTTTTCCAAGAAGAATCGCAAGCGATTCAGCGTTTCTCATGTAATCACACATTCCTATATTTTTATAAAAGAATGTTTCACTATTCCTGGAGTTATTGAGCATGTTAAATGTCGAAAAACCTTCTTTGATAATAAGGAAATTCAAACAGGTGAAATCTTCTGGTTGTGGGTTATTTTTATCACTTACCCAAACATAGGCTAATAAACGTCCATAAGTTTCTCTAATTGTGTAGTTTTTGGCGCTAGAAATGGCGAAAGACTGGGAATTTGCCAGTATATTGTTGGTAAATTGTTTCGCGGCTTCACCCCAAGGTTGAGCCCCATAACCATGATCTATCTCAGGCGTATTGATGGTTAAATATCTTACTGATTCATTATAGTTAATACCAATTGATGATAAATCTTCACGCATATTGAATCTAGTGGTGTCACCATCAACTCCATAACTTAAATCAACGCGCATAGCGCCACCATTACCAACGTGATCATCTAAAGCAAATGGTTTATCGAAGTCCTCTTGAGAAAGTCTAGGACCTTCTAAAAGTTCATCTTCGCTAACTGGATATTCAATCGTGCCTAGATGAGAATAGTCACTATGAATATATTTCATGTAATCATATTCCACAAAAGTCTTTCTTCCTTTAAGGAAGGATTCTTTTCTCACCATATCGGAGTAACTACCGAAATCCACTCGATAGTTCATGATTCCTAAAATATCTAGTTGTGTGTTTCCTTTATTTAATGTAATAGCTCTAGATGCATCATAATAAAGATCATCACTAATTAAGTTTGCTTTTTCTTTTAAGGCGTCTGGCGAAGAGGAAGAAACAACAACATAAGTTGTTTTACCATTAAGTGAACCGTTTAAAGAAATAGTCTTAAAAGAACTGTTTCCTTGATAGATACGAATACTATATTTAGATAAATCTAATGTTTTATCGCTTATGTTATATATTTCAATTGCTCTTTCATCATCTTCAATAGAAGTTATTAACTCGGAAAAAATTAAAGATGAGTTGGTACAATTGTTATTTTCTTTTTGGCATGATGAAAGAACTAATAAAGGCAAAATAGCGGCGATAACATATAGTTTTCTCATTTTAAATCAACTTTATCAGATGTTAAGACGAAATCTTTAGCTTGTTGTTTTTTCTCTTTATATTCTTCTTCATTCATGAATATTTGATTAGAGGAACAATCAATAACATAGGTTCCTGCAACATAATCATGGAACGATTGATTGGCTTTAGAGAATGTAAACATGGAAGAAGAAACAATTAAAGGAATAAAGAAAGTAAGGACGGATAAAATAATTTCAAAGAAGAAAAAGAGCGTGGTTCTCGCTAAAAAGCGCACAAAAGAGGGGGATAATCCTCTCGCATCCACTACTCCAAGTTTAAAGACTAATTTACCAAGTGTTTTTCTTCCTCTTCTTAAACATAAAGGAATAATAAATTCAAAGATTAAGAAGGATATAAGGATTGGTAAAAATAAAATGATGAATACAAAACTATAGTTAATTGTGTTTACTGCTTCAATATAGCCAGGATATCTTGGGAAATAATTAACGGCTTCATTTTTCATTAAAGAAGCTAAGGTTTTATATAAAATAGAGGTGGAAACACCATCTTTTGGGGATGTATCGGTTTTTGTATCATCGGTGTAAATAAAATATCCAGTTTCGATTTTTTGTTTGTTATATAAGTCTAAACCATCATGATCTGGGAAGAAGGCTTCTTCTTGATAAAATGCTTTTAAAGCTTCATCGAGCTTTGGGTAATACAAATCGTAGTCTTTTTCTTCATCTTCAATTTCGTAATAATCATATAACATGACTAAAACGCCATCTTTTTTATCATATAGATGAGATGCTTCTTGTGTATCGTTAATGGCTTTAATCGCGTTTTTATAATAAGGAACGTTTTGTAAGATATCTCTTGTCGCGGTGATTAAAAATAAAGAAAGAATCGCCATTAAGATGAAATCAAAAAAGAAAGCAAATACACGATGAGAAAATTTTGCTCTAGTAAATGTTACTTCAGTCATCTTTCTTTTCTTCTTTCTTGCCTAACACTTCTTCATTCTTAATAGCGTTTTCCTCTTCTAATTGTACATCCATGCGATACGCATATACATCTAAAACGCGATCATGGAGGGATTGTTTATCTTCTGTAGAAGTTAAAACAATGAAGGAAACAACCGCTAAAAGGAAAGAAATAAGGGCGAATACTACTAAATCAATGGAGAATGTTGGGAATAATAACGCTGGTAAATTAATAATCGCTGTGCCTAATTCAAAAATAGGAATAAACATTACTAAGAAATAATAGGTAATAAACTGCAACAAAACTCTTAGAGCCAATCTCTTTTTAGAAATAGGCTTATTATCGTTCGTGTATAAACCAATCTTCATTATCTTTTTGCCCACTGTTTGACCGTTTTTAAGGATGAGAGGTAAAACATAATAATAAAGGATAAAGAAGACGATATAAGTTAATAAAGAGGAAGTTGAGGCATAAAAGAATAAAGTTTCATTATCTTTTAAAGATAAAGAATAATGTTCAGTGAATTCATCACTACTCTTTAATATCTTTTCCGCATTAACTAAGGAATATTGATACCACTTAATAACCTTTAAATAATAGGCTTCATTTTCTTTTGTAACATCATCAGCGAGATATTTTTCAATATTGGTTTTCGCGGTTTCTGTGAAAGATAATGGTTTATTGATATCATTATCTGTTAATTCCCATAAAATAGTCTCGCCTTGATTGGAATAATTATAAACAGATTCATTTATCTCACTTATCGCATAAAAGAAGGCGACATTGTCTTTATGAATTGTGGGCAAATAAGCGATGTAATAGTAGATGATATTATCGTTGTTATAATCGCTTAATTTATCTTTTAAGCACTCTTCAATAAAATCATCAACTTCCGTATCGTATTTCATCAATTTGCCTTTTACATACATGTCACGACAATAATTTATATTACTCTCTTGATCATTCACCATCTTCTTATAATGGGGAAGTTGTTGCATCAAAGGATAAACCAAGATGGAATAAATGCCACTAGCGATAATAAAAAGAATGAATAGATCCGCGAGAGCGGAAAGAAATCTTTTACCTGGGGAGACGATTTTATTAGCCTTTTCCATAGATAATAGAATTATAGCATATATTATTTAGAAAATAATAAAAACCCATCACTAGGATGGGTTTGTTCTTCTTTAATAAACTAAATTATTTAAGAATTTCGCCAACGGTACCGGCACCGACTGTTCTACCACCTTCACGGATGGAGAATTTGGTACCTTTTTCCATAGCGATTGGGTGAATTAATTCGACGGTTAATTCAACGTTATCACCAGGCATAACCATATCGACACCAGCAGGTAAGGAAATAACGCCTGTGACGTCTGTTGTACGGAAATAGAATTGTGGACGATAGTTACTTAAGAAGTGAGTATGACGGCCACCTTCTTCTTTGGTTAAAACGTAAACTTGACCTTTGAATTTGCTATGAGGTGTAACGGAACCTGGTTTAGCAAGGACTTGACCACGTTGGACTTGATCACGGTTGATACCTCTTAAAAGGACACCAACGTTATCGCCAGCTTGGACGAAATCACATGTTTTACGGAAGGATTCGAGACCTGTAATAACAGATTTTTGGGTTTCACGGATACCGACGATTTCAACTTCATCACCTAATTTAGCTGTACCACGTTCGACACGGCCTGTAACGACTGTACCACGACCAGAGATGGTCATAACGTCTTCGATAGCTAATAAGAATGGTTTATCTGTTTCACGTGCTGGAGCTGGGATATATGAATCACAAGCATCCATTAATTCAATGATGTGTGCTTCTTCAGCTGGATCGCCATCGAGGGCTTTTCTAGCAGAACCACGGATAACTGGGACATCATCACCTGGGAATCCGTAGGAGTTGAGTAAGTCACGAACATCCATTTCGACTAAGTCTAATAATTCTGGATCATCGACTAAGTCAGTCTTATTGATAAAGACAACAATGTATGGAACACCAACTTGACGAGCAAGTAAGATGTGTTCACGTGTTTGTGGCATAACGCCATCTGTACCGGCAACAACAAGGATAGCACCATCCATTTGGGCAGCACCTGTAATCATGTTTTTAACATAGTCAGCGTGTCCTGGGCAGTCGACGTGAGCATAGTGTCTTGTTGCGGTCTTGTACTCAATGTGGGCTGTGTTAATTGTGATACCACGAGCCTTTTCTTCTGGTGCGGAGTCGATTTGAGCGTAGTCAGTCTTGACAGCTCCACCTTTCTTCGCGAGGACAGATGTGATGGCGGCTGTTAATGTGGTTTTACCGTGGTCGACGTGACCAATTGTACCGATGTTAACGTGTTCCAAACTTCTGTCAAATTTTTCTTTTGCCATAGTATTGAAATCTCCTTTCATTTAATCTTTAAGATTACAACAAATTAATAATATAGCATTTAATTTTTATGTGCAATACGAATTAATCGTATTAAACAACTTTACCTACCGGCTACTCCACCGGATTTTTTAATAATTTCATCTTGGATGAATTTTGGACATTCGCCATAGTGGTCGAATTGCATGACATAGTTGCCACGGCCTTGTGTCATAGAACGTAAGTCTGTGACGTATCCAAACATCTCGGATAATGGAACTTCCGCTTCAATGATTTTGGCGTTAGCTCTTTGAGATTCACCTGTCATTTGACCTCTTCTACGAGAGATATCGCCTAAGACATCACCATAGTATTGTTCTGGAACGGTAACTTCAATCTTCATGATTGGTTCCAAGATGACAGGATTACATTTCTTCGCAGCTTCTTTTAAAGCTAAGGAAGCGGCAATCTTGTAAGCGGCTTCGGAGGAGTCGACATCGTGGCTACTACCATCAAAGAGGGTAGCTTTGACATCTAAGACTTCGAATCCAGCGACCATACCGCGTTTTAAGGCATCGATTAAGCCGTCGCAAGTTGGTTTGATATATTCTCTTGGAACAGTACCACCGACAACTGCGTCGACGAATTCAAATCCTTTGCCTGGGTTTGGTTCAAATTTGATCCATACGTGACCATATTGACCACGACCACCGGATTGTTTGATGTACTTACCTTCACAATCAGCAGCGGATTTAATTGTTTCCTTATATTCGACTTGAGGAGCACCAACGTTAACTTGCACGTTGAATTCTCTTCTCATACGGTCGACGATGATGTCTAAGTGTAATTCACCGACACCAGCGATTAAGGTTTGACCGGTATCTGCGTTAGTTCTCACGCGGAATGTTGGATCTTCTTCCGCAAGTTTTGCTAAAGCAATGGTCATCTTTTCTTGGTCAGCTTTTGTCTTTGGTTCAACAGCTTCTTCAATAACGGGATCTGGGAATTCCATTCTCTCTAAGACGATTTCGTTTTTCTCATCGCAGAGAGTATCACCGGTAATGGTTTGTTTTAAACCAACGACGGCACCGATATCACCAGCGTGGAGTTCTTCCACTTCTTGACGGTGATTGGAGTGCATTAAGACAACACGGCCAATTCTTTCTTTCACACCTTTGGTGGAGTTGATAACATAGCTACCTGATTTCAAAACGCCAGAATAGACACGGACATAGGCTAAGCGGCCGATGAATGGGTCTGTGGCAATCTTGAACGCTAAGGCGGCTAATGGGGCGTCATCATCTGGTTTGCAGGTGATAGGTTCGCCTCTATCGTTTTCACCTTTGGCAGGTGGAATATCTAATGGACTTGGGAGGTAGTCAACGACACCATCAAGTAACATTTGAATATTCTTGTTCTTGTAAGCGGACCCGCAGAAGACAGGATGGAATTCGCCTGTTAAAACAGCTTTACGAATGACTTCTTTTGTCTTCTCGATGCTTGGTTCTTCACCTTCGAGAACCATCATTAAGATTTCTTCATCGAAGTTAGATAACGCTTCGAATAATTTGCTTCTTAATTCGCTTGTTTTGGCTTTTAAATCATCCGGGATTTCAATTTCTTGTGGTTCATCATGAACATCAGATGAATAAACATAAGCTTTTTGTTCGATGATATCCACACATCCTTTTAAGGATGATTCAATACCAATTGGGAATTGAACAGCAGCGGCATTAGCTCCTAATCTTTCATGGAGGGAACGGACACACATTTCGAAGTCCGCACCGATGGCGTCAAGTTTGTTAACGAAGACGATTCTAGGAACACCGTATTTGCTACCTTGTCTCCAGACGGTTTCAGTTTGTGGTTCAACACCATTCTTACCATCTAAGACTGTAACAGCACCATCGAGAACACGGAGGGAACGTTCAACTTCAACGGTGAAGTCGACGTGTCCAGGAGTATCGATGATATTGATGCGGTTTCCCTTCCACATTGCTGTGGTCGCCGCGGAGGTAATTGTGATACCTCTTTCTTGTTCTTGGGCCATCCAGTCCATTGTTGCACTACCCTCATGGGTTTCACCAATTTTATGGATTTTTCCTGTGAAATAAAGAATTCTTTCAGTAGTTGTAGTTTTGCCGGCGTCAATATGGGCCATGATACCAATATTTCTGGTATGGGCTAAGTCAAATTCACGATTTGCCATATTTCACACCTCACTACTACCAACGATAATGTGCGTAAGCCTTGTTAGCTTCAGCCATCTTATGGGTATCTTCTCTCTTCTTAACGGAGGCACCGGTACCGTTAGCGGCATCGATAATTTCGTTAGCGAGACGATCTTCCATAGTTTTTTCATTTCTTAAGCGAGAATAGTTAACTAACCATCTCAAACCTAAGGTAACTTTTCTTTCAGGAGAAACTTCAGTTGGAACTTGGTAGTTAGCACCACCCATACGTTTCATTTTGAGTTCGACTTCAGGCATGATGTTATTTAACGCTGTTGCGAAGACATCCATGGCTGGTTTTCCTGTTTTAGATTCGATTTTCTTGAAAGCGGAATAGAGAATGTTTTGAGCGGTTCCCTTTTTACCATCAAGCATAATCTTGTTAATTAAACGTGTTACGAGTTTTGAATTGTAAATTGGATCTGGTAACACATCACGTTTTACAGCATTTCCTTTACGCATAATGATAATCCCCTTTCCTATTCATTGCCCTTTGGTTTCTTTGTGCCGTATAATGAACGACCTTGACGTCTCTTCTCAATACCCGCACAATCAAGTGTTCCACGGACGATATGATAACGAACACCTGGTAAATCTTTGACACGGCCGCCACGAATCATGACTGTGCTGTGTTCTTGTAAGTTATGACCTTCACCACCGATATAAGCGGTAACTTCATATGCGTTTGATAGTCTGACACGGGCGTATTTTCTTAACGCAGAGTTAGGTTTCTTAGGAGTCATGGTACCGACACGGGTGCAGACACCACGTTTTTGGCTAGCGGCTTGGTTGGTTTGTTTCTTCTTTAAAGAGTTCCATCTTGAACCAAGGGCTGGAGCTTTGGTTTTCCATGTCTTGTTTTGACGGCCAGAACGAACTAATTGGTTAATTGTTGGCATATATATTTGCTCCTTTTCTTAACAATTTCATGTGCCACAGTTCCGGGTGTTTCTAGGTCCTTCTATTAAAAACGACCTGAAATCGGTCTTGCAGCACGCTCATATATAATATGGAAAATAAAAAATAGTTGCAAGCAAAAAATAAAAAATATTTTCAAATGGATAAAAATATGAGAAATTTTCAAAAAAGTGAAAATAATTTCCTCATTTTCTCCGATATGTTTATAGGAGGTTTTATTACAATGACACTTGTTGTTGTAAAGGAGGCACTCTCTACGTCTTGTTATGAGGCGAAAAAAAGCGTTAAAGCGCTTCATAGTTCTAATTGTTGTGTTTGCACTTCTATTAGTTACTACCTTAGGGTTTAACTAGTAGAAAAAAAGGCATCGACACTGACCGCATCGATGACCCAAAACACAACTTTAGTATAAAGCGGTCAATATGAAGTGTCAATCCACTTCTGAGGGAAAGCCTCCACCCTCCTAAACCTATACTGCTTTAAATTCTATTCGCGCTTCTTTCGTGGTCATTTTAGTGACTTTGAAAGTAATGCCATATTCCACCGCGAGAGCTTGATACATTTCGATGCCAAAAGTTGAATTTAATTTAAATAATGTATTGTTTGTCGCGTTCATTCCATGAACAAATGTTTGTTCTTTGCCACTTTCTAATAAGGCATAGAAAGGTGCATCCACTCCATTATCTGTTTTATTGTCGCGATAAAAGCCAATATCGTATTTCCCAGAAGGTGGGGTTTGATCCACTGTGTACTTTGCGGGTTCCACTTTAATAGTGTTATGTTCGATATAGCCTAATCTGGCGTCTACGGAATACACTCTTATGCCATATTGATTTGGATATTTAAAAATGTGTTCTTGATTATCTTCATCAGTGTAAAGATAATTAGGGAATTTCTTTAAATCATTAAGTCCAATAGGCGCAAAATATTCGATTAATAAGTATCTATCAAATACAGTGCCGTTTGCGTTATAAGTTGGAATCAAAATACAATCACCAGAAGTGACGAATGGTCTAATGGTGATACTACCTTTATTCGCTATTTCACCCACTTTTAAAATTTTAGGGCTAACCCAGTTTAATAAATACTTACTAAGGACAGAATGATCCCCTAAATTGGAATCCATCATATCCATAAAGCCTAAAGGTTGATAAGCACCACTCTTATTGTAATAGTCGCTTAATCCGAGTAAATGTCCTGTTTCATGAATGTATGTATGGGTTTCTACTTTATGGGTTTTTAAGGCTCTTTCGCCGGTGAAATAGAAGCTACTCCAAGCGTAAGAAGAAACCTTGGAAATATTCTTCACATGATTAACATACGCCCAAAAGAGAGGGGTTTTGTTATCAGAATCATTCTTTTCCTCATATGGAAAATCATAGACGATATATAAAGAATCGAGTGTTCCATTTTTAATCGTGGAGTATTTATTAAACATATCTTCACTTAACCAATCAGCGACTTCTTGGGCAATTTTATCGGAATAGTTTTCCGGTTTATTACCAGCTTGTTGTTTGGCTTCCGCACTACTTTTGCCTATTTCAAACCATGAGGTGACTTCACCTTCTAATTGGAGGTGGCCATAGCTGGATTTATTGTAATAACCAGCGACACTATCGTAGTAGGTACGGTTTGTATCGCCAAAAAAAGCGTTTTGAATTAGTGTTCTTTTTTGCTCCATGAGCTTTTCGTTACCATTTACTTCACTATCCGTAAAATAAACAGGGACCACTAATAGTTTCTGCTTAATGGTTTGATTGATGTTCTCTTTATTATAGGAAATGAGGTTTTGATAATTATCATATGCATGCGCAACATCATTTAAGTCAGAGAATGTGTGCGTATTATTAATGATCGTCACTCCATCAATTGAGGGGACATTTAGGGGGGTTATCTCCTTTTTTTGATAGTAAATATCCGTGTCGGTGTCCACTCTTGTTTCCTTTGAATCAATAAATGTTACTTCTTTAAAAGTTAAAGGAACCTTGCCTTGACATGAACATAAAACAAGGGGAGTTGATAAGATAAAGAGGAGTGCTTTTTTATTTCGCATATTAATATATTAATAAATTAAAAGGATAAAGACAAAAGAAAACCACCTAGATGATTAATCTAAGTGGTTGAATAAGTTTTTATTCTTCTTTCTTTTTACGTTCTTCAATCTTTTCGTGAATGGCTTGAACCGCACGGTCATGTTCTTCGACGTAGCGATCGGAAACTTCTTTCATGGTATCTTCAACGGAGAAGTTATCAAGTAAAGCATTTTCTTCTTCGTCACTCTTTAAGCCACGTCCGGATGGGATTAAGTGACCAGTAATGACGTTTTCTTTTAAGCCATGTAAGTAATCGGTCTTACCTTTAATTGCAGCGTCAGTAAGCACTCTGGTGGTTTCTTGGAAGGAAGCCGCGGAGAGGAAGCTTTCTGTTTCTAAGGCTGCTTTAGTAATACCTAAGATTAATGGAGAGAAGACGGCAGGGTGTTTACCAGCAAGAATAGCGTTTGTATTCTTCGCGGTGAATGTATTCACGTTCACTCTAGTGCCACTTAACATATCGGTATCACCAGCATCGATGACAAATACTTTTCTGAGCATTTGTCTGATGATGACTTCGATGTGTTTATCGGAAATAGAAATATCTTGAGCAGCGTAGACTTTTTGAACTTCTTTTAATATGTAGTTCTCAACAGCGGTTACGTTGCTGACTTCGAGTAATTTCTTTGGAGAGATGGCACCTTCTGTAATCTTGAAGCCAGAATGATGTCTGACATCGCCTTTTTTGACTCTTAATCTCGCACCATAGTTGGAGGTGTAGACTTTTTCTTCCAAGTCATTCTTGACGGTGACAATATAGCAGCCATTCTTTTCTTCAATCTTAGTAATGGTACCTGGGATTTCACTGATTAAAGCTTCGCCCTTTGGATTTCTCGCTTCAAATAATTCTTGAACACGAGGTAAACCTTGAGTAATATCGCTACCCGCAACACCACCGGTGTGGAATGTTCTCATAGTTAATTGAGTACCAGGTTCACCAATGGATTGAGCGGCCATAATACCGACTGCTTCACCTAATTCAACTTTACGGCCTGTCGCTAAGTTACGGCCATAACAATGGACACAGACGCCATCTTTGGTTTCGCAACCGAATAAGCTTCTGATTTCCACTTCTTTAATGCCCGCGGCTTTAACGGCTTTGGCTTGTTCTTCGTTGATTAAGGTATTGCCTTTAACGATAACTTCACCAGTTTCTGGATTGACGATATCTCTTAAGGCAAATCTACCGATTAAGCGGTCTTCTAATTTAACGATCACTTTATCGCGTGATGTATCGACGATTTCGCTGACGACGAAGCCATGGTCTGTACCACAGTCTTCTTCTCTGACGATAACGTCTTGGGAAACGTCCACTAAACGTCTAGTTAAGTAACCAGAGTCAGCGGTCTTTAAGGCTGTATCAGCACCACCCTTACGAGCACCGTGGGTAGCGATGAAGAACTCAGAAACGCTCATACCTTCACGGAAACAGGATTTAACAGGTAATTCGACTGCTTCACCAGTTGTGGAACCCATCAAGCCTCTCATGCCGGCTAATTGGAGAATATTGGAAATATTACCACGAGCACCGGAATCAGACATCATGTAGATTGGGTTATGGATATCTTCGGAGAATTGAGAAGCAAGTTTGGCTTGAACATCATCTTTAACTTGTGTCCAAACACCGATAACTTGTTTATAGCGTTCTTCGTTAGTTAACATACCAAGTTCGTACATTTCTTTGAGTTCTGCGACCTTTTCGTCACCACCTTTAAGAATTTCTTCTTTACCTTTAATCATGTGGATGTCATCTAAGGAGATGGTTAATCCAGCGACTGTGGAATAATGGAAACCTTGGTCTTTGATTTTATCAAGAACCGCACTGGTCTTGGAAATGCCTTGACGATCGTATCTTTGGAAGATTTCGTCAATGATTTTACCTAAATCTTTCTTCTTGAATGGGGAACGAAGTGGTTGCGATGCGATTAATTCACGGACGTTTGCCCCTCTTGGAGCAAAGAATGATTGAATTAATTCAGGATTACCCGCTAAGTTCTTGGAGCTGACTTCGTTTAAATATGGGAAATCAGTTGGGAAGATAAGGTTGAAGATGACTTTACCGACGGAAGTAATTAAATAAGATTTATTTTCTTCTTCGGTAAAATCTTTCTTTAAGAGGGACGCACCGACGATAGCGATACGGTTATGTAAGTGAATTTGTTTGGTTTGGTAAGCTAATAACACGTCATCAACGCTTCTAAAGACTTTACCTTCACTAGCGGCGTATAATTCGTATTTTTCCGCTTCTTCTTCATCGTCCATCGCACGTAATGCTTTGGCTTTGTTAAGGAAGTCTTCTTTGGTTTCTTCCATTGTTAAGTAGTAGTTACCAATAACCATGTCTTGAGATGGGGTAACGATTGGTTTACCATCTTTTGGACCTAAAATATTGCCAGAAGCAAGCATTAAGTGTAACGCTTCTTCTTGTGCTGCTTTGCTTAATGGTACGTGAACCGCCATTTGGTCACCATCGAAATCGGCGTTAAATCCGGTACAAACGAGTGGGTGTAAACGGATGGCTCTACCATCAACAAGGATTGGTTGGAAGGCTTGGATACCAAGTCTATGTAAGGTAGGAGCACGGTTTAATAAAACTGGGTGTTTATCGATGATTTCTTCGACGATATCAAAGACGACATTTTCATAACGGTCAATAATCTTATCCGCTTGTTTATGCGCGCTAGCAATACCTCTTTTAAGAAGTTCGCAGGCGATAAATGGACGTAATAATTGAATGGCCATTTCTCTTGGTAAGCCACATTGATACATCTTTAAGAATGGACCAACAGCGATAACGGAACGACCGGAATAGTCGACACGTTTACCAAGTAAGTTTTGTCTGAATCTACCTTGTTTACCTTTAAGAGCGCTACTTAAGCTCTTTAAGGCACGGCCACCAGGACCTTGAACAGGTTTATTTCTTCTTCCGTTATCAATCAAAGCGTCAACAGCTTCTTGAAGCATACGTTTTTCGTTCATCAAGATGACGTCAGGAGAATTCATATCGATTAATTTCTTTAAACGGTTGTTACGAGAAATAACACGACGATATAAATCATTTAAGTCAGAAGTAGCGAATCTACCACCATCGAGGGCCAACATTGGTCTTAAATCTGGTGGAATGACAGGGATGACATCTAAAACCATCCATTCTGGTTTATTGACGCTTTGTCTGAAAGCTTCGATAACTTCTAATCTCTTTGTGAGTTTTTGACGGGATAAAGCGCTTGTTTCCTTCATTTTGTTGGAAATTTCTTCCGCTTCTTTATCTAAGTCAACTTCTTGGAGTAAGCGCTTAATAGCAGCAGCACCCCAATCGAATTCAGAACCTAAGTATTTATGGACAAATCTCGCATTAGCGGAGAAGTCAAATACTTCAGCGTGGTTCTCTAATCTTTGAATTAATTCTTCACATTTATTCCAATCATCGCTGCCTGGAACTAAGTTGAGCTCTTCAGCGCGTTCTTGGATTTCTCTTAAAACAGGAATGAAGATTTCTCTACCATTTCTTTCATTGATGAATTCACGATAGGAAAGTAAGTTTGTATTACCTGGTTTTAAGCAGATATGCGCAACGTAATAGACGACTTCTTCTAAGCGTTTAGGAGAGACGTCGAGTAATAAGCCAATACGGCTTGGAATACCTTTTAAGTACCAGATGTGTGTGCATGGGGCAGCGAGTTCGATGTGACCCATTCTTTCTCTTCTAACTTCTTTAGAAGTGACTTCCACACCACACTTTTCACAAGTAATGCCGGCAAATCTAATTTTCTTATATTTACCACAGTGACATTCATAATCCTTGCTAGGACCAAAGATTTTTTCGCAATATAAACCTTGCATTTCAGGTTTTTGGGAGCGGTAGTTAATGGTTTCTGGTTTTAAGACTTCACCATGAGACCAACTACGGATTTTTTCAGGGGAGGCTAATCCGACTTGAATCGCCGTTAATCTTTTAACATCAAACATAATCTTCTTTTAACCTCCTATTCTGCTAAATCCTTGATGGAATGATAGGACATTCCACCTTCTTCTTGATCCACTACTGAGGTTTCAGTAGCGCCTTCGCCCATTAAGTTACGGATGTTGGAATTGATCTTTCTCTCTTCTTTTTCCGCTTCTTTTGCTAAAGCATCCATATCAATCGCGTTGCCATCTTGGTCTAACAAGGAGACATCCATTGATAAGGCTTGTAATTCTTTAACAAGGACTTTGAAGGCTTCTGGAATACCTGGTTTTGGTAATTGTTGTCCTTTAATGATAGCTTCGTATGTCTTTCTACGACCGACTCTATCATCGGACTTGATGGTGATAATTTCTTGTAAGACGTGGGCGGCGCCATAGGCTTCAAGAGCCCAGACTTCCATTTCACCAAATCTTTGACCACCGTTTTGGGCTTTACCACCTAAAGGTTGTTGTGTAACTAAGCTATATGGACCAGTTGCACGGGCGTGTAACTTATCATCAACCATGTGCACGAGTTTAATCATGTACATGCATCCGACGGTAATTCTTTCGTCGAATCTTTCACCGGTTGTGCCATCGTATAAGACTGTTTTACCATCTTTAGCAATCTTGGCTTTTTCCATCATATCGAATATTTCTTCGTTGGTAATGCCGTCGAATACTGGGGTAGCAATCTTATAACCGAGTTTCTTTAAAGCCCATCCTAAATGGACTTCGAGAATTTGACCGATGTTCATACGGGAAGGAACGCCTAATGGGTTGAGCATGATGTCCACAGGTGTGCCATCAGGTAAGAATGGCATATCGCATTCTGGTAAGATACGGGAGATAACACCCTTATTACCATGACGACCGGACATCTTATCACCTTCGGAGATCTTTCTCTTTTGGACGATATAGACACGGACAACTTCGTTGACTCCTGGTGGGAGTTCAACATCTTTATTCTTGCCATCGCGTTTGAATACTTTGACATCTAAGACGATACCAGCACCACCGTGAGGAACACGTAAGGATGCATCTTTACCGTCATTTGTCTTTTCACCAAAGATGGCCATTAAGATTTTTTCTTCACCAGTTGGCTCGGTAATACCACGTGGGGTAACTTTACCAACTAAGATGTCGCCTTCTTTAACTTCTGTACCAGGAACGACAATACCTCTTTCATCGAGGTGTGCTTTTGCTTCGGTAGAAACATTTGGTACATCAGCGGTAATTTCTTCATCACCTAACTTAGGAATGCTACGACATTCTAATTCGTATTTTTCGATATGGACGGAGGTATAAACGTCGTCTTTCACGAGTCTTTCACTCATGATGACAGCGTCTTCATAGTTGTAACCGTTCCATGTCATGAAGGCGATGGTAACGTTTTGACCTAAGGCAAGGTCACCGTTTTGCATAGCAGGACCATCAGCGATGATTTGACCTCTCTTGACTTTATCGCCAACTTTGACGATGCAAGTTTGGTTAATACATGTGCCGTTGTTACTGCGTTCAAATTTTTGTAAGTGATACACGCGTGGTTCTGAAGCGCCATTTTCGAGGATTTCGATTTCCAAGCTATCGGCGTAGGTGACCACACCATCTTCGACGGCGACAACAGCTAAACCGGAGTCACGGGCGATTTGGTTTTCAAGACCTGTTCCCACAAGGGGGGCGGTTGGTCTTAATAATGGGAGTGCTTGACGTTGCATGTTAGAACCCATCAAAGCACGCATTGTATCATCGTTTTCAAGGAATGGGATACATCCAGCGGCGATGGAGACGATTTGTTTTGGAGAGACGTCCACGAAGTCAACATCTTCGCGGTTCGCCATAATGTTTTCGCCTTTGTATCTAGCGATAACTTGTTCGTCTAAGATTTCACCGTTAGGACCTAAATTAATATTCGCTTCAGCGATGACGTAGTCCCATTCTTCGTCAGCGCTTAGATAGAGTGAATCTTCCACTTCACTCAAGACGCGACATGTTGCTTTATCAACTTTACGATATGGAGTTTCAATGAAGCCGTATTTATTGACCTTTGCATAAGATGCAAGGTTGTTAATCAAACCGATGTTTTGACCTTCAGGTGTTTCAATTGGACAGATTCTACCATAGTGAGAGACGTGAACGTCACGGACTTCTGTGGAAGCTCTATCACGGGTTAAACCACCAGGACCTAACGCGGATAATCTTCTCTTATTAGTTAATTCCGCGAGAGGGTTTGTTTGGTCCATGAATTGGGACAATTGTGAAGACGCGAAGAATTCACGAATTGAAGCGGTTAATGGACGTGGGTTGATTAAGGCCTTTGGTTTGATATTGCCTAAATCAGAAATGGACATCTTTTGTTGGACGGTTTTGACCATTTTTCCTAAGCCAATACGGAATTGGTTTTGGATTAATTCACCGACTTGACGAATACGTCTATTTCCTAAGTGGTCAATATCATCGGTATTACCGAAGTTTTCCATAATATTGAGATAATAGGAGAATACTGCGACGATATCGCTAATAGTGACATGTGTGCATGTGCTATTTAAATCTGTACCGATAACGTGACAGACTTTCTTATCCTTGTCATTGTTATAAACTTTGACTAAGTTGACGATACCGTTAGTATCTAAACGTTCGTTGATGGCGAGTTTTAAGACGTGAGCGCCTTGTTCAAAGAACTCTTCGTTTCTTAAGTCTTCGACATCATCGACTGTCAATGTATAACCTTTCTTGAAACGGATTTCACCATCAGCACCCACTAAGTTTTGGGCTAATGTACGACCCGCTAAACGGTTATATATACCTAATTTTTTAATATATTTATAACGACCAGCTCTTCCGAGATCGTATCTCTTATCATCAAAGAATTTTTGCACTAAGTAGTTAACTGTGCCTTCTTCGGTGACTGGTTCGCCTGGTTTCATCTTCTTGAAGATTTCCACTAAAGCGGTCTTGGAAGCTTTGATCTTGGTATTCTCATCTTTATTTAATGTATTTTCTAAAATTGCGTTGTGGCCAAATAATTCGATGATATCTTCATCATTTTCAAGGCCTAAGGCTTTGAGCAATAAGCCAGCGTTCATCTTTCTTTGACGATCGATACGAACACTGATGATGTCTTTGGTATCACTTTCGAATTGTAACCATGTTCCTCTGCCTGGGATGAGGTCAGCAGAATAGAGGTATTTTCCAGATTTGGCTTCTTTAAATAAGTAAGCACCTGGGGAACGGACGAGTTGGCTCACGATGACTCTTTCCGCACCATTGACGATGAATGTTCCACTCTTAGTCATAATTGGGAATTCACCCATATAGACTTCAGATTCTTGAATTTCACCGGTCTCTTTGTGGTTGAGACGGAGAGTAGCAAAAATTGGGGTGGAATATGTCAAATCTTGGGCCTTACATTCTAAATAAGTATGCTTTGGTTCACCAAAACGAATTGACACATAATCGATAGATAAAGTTCCGGTGTAATTGTTAATTGGGAAACT
>JAILGI010000059.1 GCA_024696885.1 Bacilli bacterium | reverse complement strand
ACGGCGATTAGTGCGATCGCTAACACTGTTAAAGAGGCGACAGCGTACTTATCCCCATTTATGATGGTATTCATGATGCTCGGTATTTTACCAGCGATTATTGGCACCCATTTCTGGACAGCGTTCGTTCCTATTTTAAATCTATCAGCGTGTATGCACGCTTTATTGATGGGTTCTGATCAACTGCTCTTGATATTTACTGTCACAGTGGGCGTAAATATCTTCTTAGCGGCAATCATGATGTTCTTCATCACTAAATTATTTGAAAAAGAAAATGTTGTCTTAGGCAACTAAAAAAGCGGTTAAACCGCTTTTCTTTTATATTATTTATTTTAATAAATAGGATAAGGAACTTTCTTTAATTTATCGCTTGGATAGTTCGCTCTTCCTTCTTTGGCTTCGGGCTTACCATCTAATACAACCAAGTCACCGGTGAAACCACAGGTGGTGTTGTTGACGAAATAGGAACCGACACCATACATGCTGACGGGGACATTTAATTCTTTCCATTCCTTAATCTTTTCCGCGGAGAAAGAGGAACTGACGGTGATTTTGACATAGTCAAATCCTTCATCATCTAAAGCTTTTCTTAAAGCAAAGATGAGTTCTTTACACACACCATGAGGATCGAAATCAGATGTATCCTTATCATCGAAATAATGATCGACAAGGGCTTTAGAGGTATCGACACGAACACCATTGAGTTTTCTTCCAAGGTGTCTCGCTAATATTAAACTATCTCTCACAACGTTATTGTGATAATCGATTAAGGCGGTCACTTTTTCTTCAGGGAAGGATTTTAAATAGATATCCGCGGCTTTACAAACATCACCACCACAAACTTGGATTAAAGCGTGAGGCATAGTTCCCATACCTTTACCGCCATACCAATAACCTTGGGCGTCAGTACTGACTTTTTTAATGCCAGCGACATATGTAGCATAACCATCACCGATTTGGGTGTGATAATCATCTTGACGATCCGCCATAGAGAAGATTGGTGTGTCACCTAACACTTTCATCACTTTATAGACATTTGTGGCGACACTGCTACGTCTAGCTAAGATGCCATCAATCACGGATTCTAAGAATCCGAAGTTTTCGTATTTACCAGTGACTTTTAAGACTGGTTCGTTGGCTTGAATGATATCGCCATCATTTAAAGCTTCAATTACCAATTCTTCTGGGTGAATAGCGAATGTATGCAATAAAGCGATGGATTCATCGACACCACAGAGCATGGAATCATCTCTTCTTTGGAACCATTGCATGGTTACGATGTGATTTGGTTCATTTTCTCTTACGATTTTTTGGGATTTTAAAAAGTAATTCGCGGAGAAAAAGCCTTCGCCTAATTCCTTTTCAAAACGGAAGGTTTTATTTGTTAAACGTGATATTTTACCTTCTTCTTTTAATTTGATTTCTAATTCTTCCATTTATTTGACCTCCGTCCAGAAGAAATCTTCTCCCGTATCTCTATTATTATCTATTGTAATTATTTTATCGTTTTCCGAAATGGATAAATCCTTTTCGTTAACGATATAAGCATCAATTAATTGTCCTTCTAGTTCATAATTCAAGAAGTAGCGTTTTTCATCTAAAGATGTGCCTTCTTGAATGACCACTACTTTAGTCTTGATATCCAACTCTTCGTTTGAATAAGAATGGACAATCTTATCTTTAATATCTATCGCGTAATAATAACCATGTAAATATGGTGTTTTTTCTTTGATTTCTCCAATGATGAATCCGGAGTTTTCTTTTTCCATAAGCGGCTCTAATCCTTCATTAATCAAAATGGAATTAATGAGTTCAATTAAGAAGTGATTAGGGAGATAAATATAGCCATTCCCCCATATTTTGGTATAACGGGAGAGATGATGAATCATATAAACGATGGGTTCTTTTTGTTTATAAAGCACTTCTACATCATGAAAAAAACGGGTTTCATCTTTAATCTGATAATCTCTTTTTAAATGGATATAGAGACTATCTTTATAAACATCATTTGAAAAATAAAGGAGATAATCTTTAATCATTTTTCCATCACTAGGCGATGAATCGCCACTCCTTGATCTCTAAAAGATTTTTCATATTCCGTCATAGCGTCAAATTCTTCTATTTCTTGATAATCATCAGTGATGGATATCAATTTGAACTTTGAATTTTCCATCATTTCTTTCGTAAATTCAAATAAAGCAGGATTATCTGTTTTAATAATTAATCTTCCGCCTTTTTTCAATATACGGTAATAGGATTCTAAATATTGAGGAGCGGATAATCTTCTCTTCCAATGTCTTTTCTTAGGCCATGGGTCAGAGAAATTTAAAAAGATATTATCCACTTTGTTATCTTGAATATTCATTAACACTTCATCAGCGTTATCATAGATAAGTTTGGCGTTATTTAAGGGATTTTCCACGAGCTTTTTAGCGGTAATTCCCGCACAAGTGGTATTCCTTTCCACACCGATAAAACATAGATGTGGAAATTTAGTGGCCATATCGATTAAGAATTGACCTTTGCCAGAACCGATTTCTAAAGAATAAGAAGCAAAAGAAACAAAGGGGAGTTCTTCCACTTTGATTAATACTTCTTGATGTTCTTCTAAATAAGGAACAGTCCAGGCTTTAAATTTGGTACGCATTATTTAATCTTCTCGCCTAATTCTACAATAGCACGCGCATATATCGCCATTGATTTTACTAAATCTTCACGTGGTGTTCTTTCATTTGGTGAATGCATTAAGGCATCCCAACCAGGGAATTCCATACCAAAAGCGACGACATTATCGGCTTCTTTAGCGTATGTTCCTCCACCACTTGTTAAAGGTTTAGTATCGTAATCTCCTGTTTCTTCTTGATAAACATGCATCAAAGTGGAGATTAAAACTGAGTCTTGAGGATAGTAAAGTAATGGGGATGTGCCTAATACTTCAATATCAAATGGTTTGCTATTATCTTTAAACGCTTTAATCATTTGCGCTTCTGTAACTTCGTTAATATAACGGAAGTTAATCGCTATAGATAATTGTTCATTTTCATAATTTACGAAACCAACACAGAGGGAATTATCGTACATTTCTTCATTATGTGCATCAGCGTGAACGCCTTCCCCTTTTGTGGGTCCATAATATTTATACGCAAGTAATAAATCTTCGTTTTGATAATATTGGCCAAGCATATTTAAGGCAATCAAACCAGAGTTAACACCTTGCCATGGTAATGAACCATGAGCGGCTTTACCAATAAATGTCACTTCTTGATTATTACCTTTATTTTCAGATGTGAATTCCACTTTGTTATCTTTTAAGAATTGGATGAATCTTTCATCTTTATCCATCAAGACGACACACTTTTCAATAACAGCGTTATGAGCAACGCCACCTTGGATGGAAATTACATGAGGAATTTTAACCTTCTTTGTTGCTTTAAAACCGATGATACCTTTTTCTCCATAAGTCAAAGGATAAGCACTATCAGGAGAGAAACCTAAATCTGGTTGTTTTTTCTTTAATTCTTCAAAGTAATGAATCATTCCAAGGGATCCGCTTTCTTCGTTACCGCCAACAAGGAATCTCACATGATATCCATCGATTAATCCCTTTTCTTTTAAGGCTAATAAACCGTAATAACAGGATAATAATGGTCCCTTATCATCAGCGACACCACGACCATAGAAAACACCATCTTTTTCCTTTACTTCAAATGGGTCTTGATCCCAACCTGATCCAGCAGGAACAACATCAGCATGGGCCATAATGGTAACGTTCTTTTTAGATTCATCACCACATATGATTTCAACGACCATGTTGTCATAATTAGTG
>JAILGI010000034.1 GCA_024696885.1 Bacilli bacterium | reverse complement strand
GATAACCGCGATCATAAAGCAGGAAACTAAGAGGGCTAATGAGGTGAAAGCGATTAAAGCAATGGTGATTGTTAACACTAAAGTGTTGATGATATTAATAATCATTTCCACAGTGTCGGTATATGTTAATTCGCTTCTTTCGCTAGCGGTTCTTTCGTATGTATTACCAGTTTTACGATCAACAATGGTGAGGGTTTCATCATTGTTCCATTTATTTAGATGTTTTGTTACTCCCTCTTTCGCTTGGAAGTCTTTTGGGAAAATCTTGATGGTTTTTGGTTGTCTCTTATCAACATCCACTTTATATCTTGGATTTAAAACAGAAGCGGAGACTAAGGAAGAAGATAAACCACACAGGCTTCTTAAATAATTGCGGTTTGTGTCTACGGTAGAAACACCGCTTATGGACACCATAGAAGAAATGGTGTCTGTTAAATCGGTATTTAAAGAACTTGCCCAGCCAAGAACGTTTTCGGTATAACCACTATTTGCATCTCCGTTAGCGTAAGAGGTATATGTGTATTTAACACACGCTTTAAATACTTGGTCTTTGTTTTGATCGATGTATTCGATAATGCCTTCTTTTCCCGCTTCTTTTGAAGCAACAACGTTGATATTGAGGGTATCTTTCATATATTTTTCACAGAATTGAGGGGTGAAATAGATACCTCTTTGTAAGGCACCAAAGTTAATGCCGGCTTTGCGTTTTAAAATACCGACAATCTTCATTTCTTTAACTTCAGGATGGCTTGTTTTATCAGCTTTATATTCGCTGATGATTTGATTTTGGACAGCTTCATAAGTATAAGCATTAATGTATTTTTCGGTTGTCACATATGGCGCTGGATCTGTTGAAGCACCTAAAGCAGAGATAGTGACTGTCATTGCGGGATCAATTTCCATTAAAAATGGAATTTTAACACCATAATTTAAATAACCTTGCCATGTACCAGTCCAATTACCAGTGTTAACAGTGCCTTCTTTACGTGTTAAAAGTAAGGCACTTGTGGAAAGATTAGACATGCCTAGTAATGTATCTGGTTCTGCATCGTATTCAAATTGGAAAGAAGTGATTACTGGGGATGATTTTCCAAACAAATCTTTTAAATCGATGCTAGGAATAACCACACTATCTTTTTTCGTTGTGGAATCATATTCATATAAATCAGGGATGTAATAGAACTTCTTATCTTTGATAACATCGAAATCAAAAGCTTCCGGAATTTCTTCTGTGACAAAGCTTAAATCGGGTTCACGGCCTTCTTTTTGGGCTTGGTTTTCTTCCACAGCGGATTGGGCTAAATCGATGAATTGTTTTTCAGAATAGAAACCTAATTGAGCGAATAAGATATCAGTTAAGGTTTGATTATCATCGACGACCACGACCATTTCGTTTTCATTTTTGGCCATTCTGCTATCGCCTAAGAAATCGTATTGAGAGGCGATATATTCTTCGAATTTACCATCTTCAAGGTAAGGTAATTGCTTCATAAAGTCAGTGAATAAACTGACAAATGCAGCATATGTACCGAAATCAGGAACGGTGTTTAATTCGGAAATATACATTTGTGTTAAACCGTTTAATGAGATGTTTTGATCACTGGCACCATCTCTTCCACTATTCCAGGTAGTAAAAATGTTATTCGTCGGGTCTATCGCATAAACATGGGTAATAGACGCCAATAATTCAGGATCGATTTGTTCGACATAGTTTATTAAGTCATCGTTGATGTCGTTAGTTTTAAATGACATGATGTCGTTATATTTATTCATCAAATAGTCCACCATGGAATCGATACCAACTTGTGAAGTTAAATCAAAATCAGCGATGACTTTTTCATCCCAGTTCGATAAACCAGACATCAAAGATGTATAGTCCACTGATTTTTCAGAGATTGTTAATGGATAGTTAGATAACATGTCATCTTGCATGTCATCGATATAGTTTTGGACACCGTGTTTGACCGCTAAAACAGAGGAAACACCGATAATACCAATACTACCTGCAACAGCGATTAATACTGTTCTCTTGAATTTAGAAAGTAAGTTAGAAAAAGATAAAGCGGTGGCGGTAAAGAAGGACATGGATGATCTCTTCTTGTTGCCTTTATTGCTCTTTTCGATGGGTTTTTCTTTTAATTCTTTAATTTCTTTAGCTTCGTCTTCATCGCTGAAAGGATTGGAATCGCTTAATAATTCGCCATCTTTCATACGGACGATTCTATTAGCATAGGCATCCGCTAAATCGGGGTTATGGGTGACCATGATGACTAAGCAATCTTTAGCTACTTCTTTTAATAAATCCATGATTTGGACGCTGGTTTCACTATCTAAAGCGCCTGTCGGTTCATCCGCTAAGACGATTTCAGGTTCGTTGACTAAAGCACGTGCAATAGCCACTCTTTGCATTTGGCCACCACTTAATTGATTGGGTTTTTTCTTTTCTAAACCTTTTAAACCGACTTTTTCTAAAGCGGAAATAGCTCTTTGCCTTCTTTCCTCTTTTTCAATACCGGAAATGGTTAAAGCTAATTCAACGTTTTTTAAGATTGTTTGATGGGGGATGAGATTATAGGATTGGAAAACAAAACCGATGGAATGGTTACGATAAGTATCCCAATCAGCGTCGGAATAGTTCTTCGTGGAAACACCATCGATAATTAAATCACCAGAGGTATATCTATCTAAACCTCCAGTAATGTTTAATAATGTTGTCTTGCCACATCCTGATGGACCAAGAATAGCGACGAATTCGTTTCTTCTAAAATTAACCGATAAACCTTTTAAGGCGTGAACCGGTTCTTGGTCTTTCATTTGATAATCTTTGACGATTTTGACTAATTTAAGCATAAAATCACCCCAATCTTTAATTATGAGTATTTAAAGCCTCATAATTTTGAGTGGAAGTATTATATCACTTTTATTTTATAAATAAAACTTTATATGAAAATAAGCCGTTTTTTATGATTAACGACTTATTTTTTCTTTATTTCTTCAATCTTTTTCGCGTATTCTTGGTATTTCTCTTCTTTATGTAGGATATGATGATTCATCTGACGAGACCTTAAGAATGATAGTCCTGTATTTATTAAGAGTAATACCCCAGTAGGAATAGCTAAGATAATAACGAGAATCTCTTTTTTAACATCAATGACATGGCTAATCCACAAGATAGCGATCACTGAAACATAGATAAGAGTAATAGCGATAAGAACATAAGATAACCAGGAAGGGAATGTATAAACTTTATGGAATTTCTCTTCTAAGGCCACGAGCTCAGGATAATAGGGAGTGTTTTCATCGCGTTCAAAAGTTAATGTGGTCTCTTTTAAATCTTTCTTTTCTTCGATGAGTTTCCATTCGAATAATTGATAATTTTTAATTGCATCATCACGGGTGTTATTTAAGACTGTAATTGTTACTTTTGACATATCTAACATAATAATGAATAGGTTATTACTTTTCAAGTAATTAGAAACCTTAACAGGTGTAAATCATTTTGTTATAATGAGTTTATGACACAGGCGAAAAGACAAGAAAGAACAAAAAGTTGTATTACACTCGCTCTTTATTATTTGCTTTTAAAGAAGCCATACGATGAGATTACAGTTAGCGATATCTGTCGTCAGGCAAACGTTTCGCGTGTTTCGTTTTATCATTATTATGATAAAAAGGATGATATTTTCATCCAATATAGCGATGAGAAATTCGCGGAATTTTATGAAGAATTTACCAAAAAAGAATCGATTACTTTAGAGGAATTAATCGTTCGCTTCTTCCACTTCTTCAAAAAGGAAGCCAGACAATTATTAATCTTAAAATGTGCGAATAAACAAGAGATGCTGATTGAGCAGTTTTATTCCTATTTCCGTTATATCATCTATAGCAATCCGACCTCTCATTTATTCAAAGATGGCGCGGATAATGTGAAGATTTCCTTTATTGTTGGAGGGGTATTTGAAGTCATTATGCGTTGGTTAGATGACGGGATGAAATTAGCCCCTGAAGAAATCGCTTCTAAGATTATTGAAATGATAAAGTAAAAGAGGATTAATCCTCTTTTTATTTTGCTTTTTCTGACAAGAATTTAACCATCGCTTCATTCACTATTACTGATTCAGGAAGTGTTGGTCTTAAGACGTTATGAACGTGATCGATTTTCTTTTTATCACTATCGATATCAACGAAGGTAAATGGTATTCCTTTATTCTCCAAATCCTTTTTAAACATCATTGGTTCTTGTCGGATAAAATCCTGCTTACAGGTGGATAAGAAGATATTGGCGCCTTTTAATAAATCAATGTGAGTTCTCACAGACAACAATCTTTTGAGTTTTTCATTCTTTAAATAATTAGGACCAAACATTTTCTTTTGGGCGCCTTTAGATAAGGTAGAACCAATATAAGCGAAATTATAGACAGGGGAATTAACGAGCACTCCTAAAGGTTGAATATCGCTTAATTCGACATTAAATTCCTTTTGTAGTTCTTTATTTATATAAAGGATATAGGCTAATAAAGCGAAGTGTCCCCCCGCGGAATCACCAGCGAAGAAGAACTTTTTATTCTCTAAATTTAGTTCTTTTAAATGGGTGAAGATATATTCGATGTTTTTTAAAACATCTTGGAATTGATCCTCCACGCCTCTTTTACCGTTATTAGGAATGTAATCTAATAGGGCAAAATCAAATCCTTGCTTTGCAAAATGAGCGGCAAAGAAGAAGTTATCGCGATGCGTATTACGGAAATAATAAGCACCTCCATGGATATCAATGATACAAATATCTTTTTTCTCTCCACTTCCATAGACAACATCAAAAGAATGGTAAACCGAGTTATCGTTGATATAAGGGATATCTAATCGACATGCAAAATCTTTCGTGGGGGCTAAAGGTCTCCACTTCTTGTTAATTCTCTCTAAACGATGTCTCAGTATATTTAGGATAAAAGAGGGATATTTCATATAATCATTTTAGCATATTTAGAGGAAGAAAAAATAAAACCCTCTTTTAGAGAGGGAATTATACAAGTGGTGGCTCAGGCCGGGAGCGCGCCGGCGACACTCAGATTTTCAGTCTGATGCTCTACTAACTGAGCTACCGAGCCATCCTCTAAAATAAAAGCGCTTTAATGGCGGACCTGACGGGAATCGAACCCGCGGTCTTCTCCGTGACAGGGAGACATGTTAACCGCTACACCACAGGTCCACTTGACAGCGCTTTTATATCTTACAAAAAATTAGTGTTTAATTGCAAGTAAAATATATATTTTCTAATAATTTTGTGCGCGAAGTTCAAAATAACTCTTCGCGTGTTTACAAGTTGGGCAAATTTCAGGTGCTTCTTTACCCACATGGATATGACCGCAGTTACGGCATTTCCAAACGACAACATCATCGGAAATAAATACTTTATTTGTCTTTAAGTTTTCTAATAACTTGCGATATCTCTTTTCGTGTTCCGCTTCTATTTTGGCCACTAATAAGAATTTGGTGGCAATTTCATCAAAGCCTTCTTCTTTCGCTTCTTTGGCCATTCTTGCATACATATCGGTATGTTCATAGTTTTCACCTTCAGCGGCATCTAATAAGTTTTCTTCTGTAGAAGGAACTTTTCCATCATGAAGATATTTGAACCAGAGTTCAGCGTGTTCCTTTTCATTATCCGCGGTTTCTAAGAATAAAGCGGCAATTTGTTCATAACCTTCTTTTTTAGCTTTGGAAGCATAATAGGTGTATTTGTTTCTCGCTTGCGATTCACCAGCGAATGCCTCCCATAAATTCTTTTCGGTTTTACTACCTTTGAGTTCCATTATCTTTTTCCTCCCTTTTTTTCTTTAAAGCGTTGAATTCTTCATAATTCACTTCTTTAATCTTTTTGTTTTGGAACAATTCCCCTTGTTTATAGAGATAATACATGCGTTTCGCCCATATATCCTTGTCATAAGTTAAGGCGGTTTCATAGGCGTTATTCACGATCTTTTCTTTAAAATCTTTATCGTTAATGACTTTAAGGAATCTTTCTTTCCAACTTTCAAAGTCGGTAAAGATGCATCCATTAACTCCATCAAAGAGGAAATTAGTTAAGCAATCATCTTGTCTAGCAATGACTGGTGTTTTACACCACATCGATTCTACATAAGTCAAACCTTGGGTCTCGAATGTGGAGGCAGTACAGAAGGCGTCAAAGAGGTTATAGTAATACTTCATTTCAGAGTTAGGAACGCCTCCGGTGATAATAATACGATGTGCTTGTTTAGAATTATGAGCGAGGTGGCAGATTTCTTTGAAATATGGTCCATCACCGACAATCATAAAGACGAGGTTAGGAATTTCATCGGCGACTTTTTCAAAGTATTCTAAAACATCATGGATGCTTTTTTCTTTGCTCACTCTTCCGATATATCCAAGGACGATTTTATCTTGTAAATCGTATTTTTCCTTTAAGGAATCAAGGATCTCTTCATCACCCTCTTTAAAGAG
Organism: Bacilli bacterium; assembly: GCA_024696885.1. Taxonomy (GTDB): domain Bacteria; phylum Bacillota_I; class Bacilli_A; order RFN20; family CAG-826; genus CAJOLV01. The sequence goes on along the minus strand of JAILGI010000034.1, from coordinate 1,935 downwards.
GAACTTTTCTTTATTAACCGCGCCTGGAATAACGACGATTGGTTCTTTTTGTTTCCATTCTGTCATGTAGTATTTTTTCACTTTTTCCGTAGGAACAGTCATGATGTTAGCTTGTCTTAATGGTTTCTTTAATAAGAGATTATCCATGAAGAACTTAATGGTCGCAGCGACAGGTTTAGCAAAGCGTTTTTCCATCATGTCATTCCACATAGTGTGCGCGGTATAAAGGAGAGGAATATTGTCCTTTTTCTTTAAGCGTAAGGCCACCACTCCAATGGCGAATTCGGTTTGCATTTGGATGTAGGTGAAATTATATGGTCTGACATGGTTTGTCATATGATTAAAGGCTAAAGAGAAGAGTAAGCACTCTTTTCTCGCGGCTTTACCAGGTATGGTTGAAGAACGGAAAACAATGATGTTCTTTTCTTGTTTAACGTCTTGATAGTCCACTCCTTTAATTCTAAAGGTAACAACATAGGCTTTTTTGCCCATCTTTTCTAATTCACTCTTAAGAGTGTTACTTAAGATATTGACACCGGAAGAGAATGGTAAATAGTTTTCAGAGAAGATAGCGATTCTCTCTTTCACTCTATCTTCATTAATGAAGAGATGGATATCCTCTAAGACATCTTCTTCTAAGTGATAATATCTCTTACGATCAATTAATTCGTTTCTCTTCTTCTTGTGGTCGAAGTTATCGTGATATTTGGAGAATCCAACACCGGCGAATAAAAACCTAGTGACATTAGGATAACCGATGAATTCATAGTTATTCACTTTTCTACTCTTTTTAAAGAGTTTAATCGCATTACGTGGATGGAATAAGTTAGACCAAAGAACAAGGGTAGGAATATCTTTGATAACCTTCTTTTTACGAGGGTTAACGAGAATGATACGCTTAATCTTTAAGTGCGTTTCTTTTAAGTAACGATGTAAGGCCTTATCACCTTTATCAAAGGACATTAATGTCACTTCGACATTTGTAAAATCAAAAGTATGCGTGATAACGTGCATATTTTGGGTTCTATAAGGGATGATCAAAAGAGAATAATGGCTCTTTAGTTCATGGACAATAGAGTCGTAATAATAATTGCTATATGCCTTACCTAAGAAGAAAATGACGCATTTATTTTTATTCATAAATAACCTTATTTAGCCTCCTGAGGAGCAAATCTTTTTGTATGAATTAAAATCTCGTTAGCAATTAATGTCGCACCCATGGTAAGAAGAGCACCCATAGAGACATCACTTAAGAAGTGAGCGCCTGCATTGATACGGGTGAAGGAAATAAATAGTGTCCAAGCAAGGGCAACATAAATAATTGGTAATTGGATATTTTGATACTTTTTATTAAATAAAGGTAAGAAGCAAGCAAACATCACCGCGACAGCGCATGCACCAGCGTGACCGCTTGGGAAGGATTTGAAATCTTCTTTTGAATAAGTTATTAAATAATCTTCATAATTTGCACATCTTTCCCACCAGTGATGGAATTCTAAACCACCACCTAAAGCGCGGAAACGTGGACGATGAAAGACGCTCTTTAATAATGTCACACCACCCACTAAGGAAAGGAAGATGAAAATGGACATAATTAAAAGCACGAACCAAAGGTTTTTGTTATCGGAATGATTAGCTAAATAATAACCGAGATATCCTAAGCCACCCATGATTGGTAAAATAATGACAAAACCCAACGGTTTTAAATTTTCGTGTTCATAGAAACCATTTCTACTGAAGAATTCTCTTCCAGAGAAGAAAATAGCAGCGCCTAAAGCCACTAAAGCACCAAAGTAAAGAAGGAATCTAATTGGTGTGGTATAGTCTTTTCTTTTTAAACCGATTTGGAAAAAGGCTCCGCCTATAATGGCGAGAACTCCATATCCTGGAATGGTGCCAATGGTTGAGAAGAAACGACCGAAATTATTATCTATA
>JAILGI010000050.1 GCA_024696885.1 Bacilli bacterium | reverse complement strand
GTTAAGGTTTTCACCTTTATCTACCATCTCATTATATTTTTCATTGTCCAAAGTTAAACGGGAGAGGAAGAATTTCTTCGCTAATAATTCACCCATTTGACGGATATCCTCATCTTTTAGCTTTTTACTATCAGTAACATTAAATTCCTTTAAAGTTTTAATATCTTTCTTTCTCACAAACGCTGCGACCACGATCATCGGTAAAAGGAAATCACCGACACCGACTTCGTCAGAACCAATTTGGTTTTCTAAATTGATCCAACTTGCCTTTTCTTTTTCTTTAACTTCCTTTATTTCTGCGTTGATATCAAAAAGTCTTGCTTCTTCTAAAGCGTTATCTCCTAAAAAGGTAATAGTTTTCAGTTTCTTCTTTGAAGAAAAACCAGTAATATTCACTCCATTATGTTCTGCATAAAAGGAAACATATTCCCCATCATTAGGCATGGAATATGGTTCATAAAACTCTTGAATTTTATTAAATTCAGCTTCTTCAACTTTCAGAGTGACTAAAGGTTTCATGTAAATAAGTTTAGCACATTATTATTTCTCTTTTAAACAGAGTTTATAGATGTGATAAGATAGAAACATGCAAAATATTTACGAAACATTTGAGTTTAATAAAATCAAAGAAAAGATTTTAGAATACGCAAGAAGTGAACTAGCGAAATCCTATATCCAAGATTTAGACATGTTCCCTTCTATTGAAGAGGTGGAATCCGCTCTATTAGATTTAAAGGAGATGAATTCGATTATTCTCCGTTTTGGTCTTTTACCAATTCACACTTCTGCGAATGCTTTATTCTTGATTGATTTAGCGAAAAAGACAGGCTTATTGACCCCTCATGATTTATCGTTAATCGCTGAGGACATTTTGACTAGTCAAAATATCATCAAATATTTCGATAAAATTGATGTTTCCTATATCCGTATTAAAGACATCATTGCCACGTTTAATGACTTATCATCTTTAGAAAGAGAAATCCATCGCGTGATCTCCTCTTCTTTAACCATCAAAGATGACGCTACTCCGGAATTAAAAGAAATCCGTCAAAAGATTAGACGTGTTGAAGCGACCTTACAATCAAAAATCGCTTCCTTATCTTTAACTTATCAATCTTATTTAAATGATGATAACGCGACGATTAGAGATGGCCATTTCGTTTTACCAGTGAAAACAAGTGAAAAGAGCAAAGTCATCGGTATCATTTATGATGTTTCTCAAAGTGGAGCGACTACCTTCATTGAACCAATGGAAGTCGTCCAATTAAATAACCAATTAACATCCTTACATATCGAAGAAAATGAAGAATGTCGCAAAATATTAAAACAATTAACCGCTTTAGTTCTCCTTCAAGAAGGAGAAGTCATACACAACAACAAGATTATCGCTGACTTAGACTTCTTAAGTGCGAAGAGTTTATATATGAATGAAATTGATGGTGTTATTGCTGATATATCAGAAAAACAAATCATCGACTTAGTGGACGCTAGACATCCCTTAATTGATAAAAATAAAGTCGTCGCTAATAGTTACTATCTCGATGACAATAAGAGCATTGTTATTATCTCTGGCCCAAATGCCGGTGGCAAAACCGTCTCTTTAAAAACTGTGGGTCTATTAACTATAATGCATCAATGTGGATTGGCCTTACCCGCTTCTAAAGCCAAATTAGGCTATTTTAACCACATTTATATCGATATCGGTGATAATCAATCACTAAGTGATAATTTATCTACCTTCTCCGCACATATGTCGAATATTGCCTCTATTGTAAAAGTGGTGAAAGGCAAAGATTTAGTACTTTTAGATGAATTAGGTACGGGAACCGATCCAAAAGAAGGTGAAGCCTTAGCCCTATCCGTCACTAAGACTTTAGAAAAGAAACACGCTTTAGCGATGATTTCATCGCACTTTGAAGCCTTAAAAGAATACGCCTTCTTAAGTCAAAATATCGAAAACTCTTCGATGATCTTTGACGAAGAAAAGCTTTTACCAACTTATAAATTTAAATACGCTGCGCCTGGTCATTCATATGCATTAGATGTCGCGAGTAGATATGGAATACCTGAAGATATCATTTTAGATGCGAAGAGTTATCTTAAAGATAATAACAATAATGAAACCCAAGAACTCCTCTATGTCTTACAAAAGAAAATTGAAAATGAAACATTGCTAGAGGATGAACTGAAAAAGAAAGAAAAAGAATTAAATAATCTCGAAAAGAAACTCGTCAATGATGAAAAACTCCTTAAGGAGAGAAGAGAAAAACTTCTAGAAGACGTCACTAATGAAAAAGAACAAATCATCCAAAAAGCAAAAGATGAAGTCGATGAAATCATCTCCATGCTCTCTAAAGGCGATGATTTAAAACTCCATGAAGTTATCGCGCTTAGACAAAAAATCGATGATTTAGAAGAAGCACCAGATGTCGTTACTTATAACGAAGAAATAGTTTTAGGCGATCACGTCTCCGTTCCTTCATTAAACATCTATGGTGTTGTTAAGAGAATTAAAGGTAAAAAAGCTCAGGTATACACCGATGATGGTTTAATCATGGACATCGCCATTGATAAACTTCATAAAGAAGAAAAAGTCGTGGAAAAGAAAAAGATTCCACAAAAACAAAATTACGATTCCATCATGAAACTCAATGTGGGATTAGAACTCAATATCATCGGTATGCGCGTAGATGAAGCAAAACCCATCTTAGAAAAGTATATTGATGATTGCCGTGTCAAACATTTTAAAGTAGTGAGAATCATCCATGGATTTGGTAGTGGCGCATTAAGAAAATTAACCCACGATTATTTAAGTAAACAAAAGGATTTGACCTTCACATTAGGCGGCGCGAATGATGGCGGTGGTGGCGCTACCGTGGTAACTTTTAAATGATTTCTGAACGCATTAATAATCTTATTCAAAATCTAAAGCACCTTCCTGGTGTCTATTTAATGCACGATGAAAACGACACTATAATCTACGTTGGAAAAGCTAAAGATTTATATAAAAGAGTGAGTCAATATTTCTATCGTCCGCAAGTGGGAAAAGTGGCAAAAATGGTGATGAATGTCGCCTATTTTGAAACCATCATTACCGCGAACGAAAAAGAAGCTTTAGTGCTTGAAATGAACCTCATTCAAACCCATTATCCCAAATACAATATCCTCTTAAAAGATGGGTCTCATTACCCCTATATTGCCTTAAGCAAAAAAGGCGATCCATATCTCGTTATTAAGAGAAATAACAAAGATAAAAAGAATTACGATTATTTTGGACCATACCCCAATTCCACCGCTGCATATTCACTTATATCTTTATTAAATAAGATATTTCCAATTAGAAAATGCACCAATATGGCGCATCAAACATGTCTCTATTATCATTTAGGAACATGTCTTGCCCCTTGCGTAAATAAGATTGATGAATCCATTTATTCTAGCATCAGAGAGGATATCAAATCCTTTATCAGTGGTAACAATCAAAAACAGAAAAACGAGATTAAAGAAAAGATGCTTAAAGCCAGTGAAAATCTCGAATTTGAAATGGCGAATGAATATAAAAAAGTACTAGAGGCAATCGACCATATTAACATTCAACAAAACGTGGAAATGAAAGATAAAGTGGATCGCGATATATTTGCTTTTGCCTATCGCGATGGTTATCTCGCTCTCGCTGTTCTCCTTTATCGAAAGGGTATCTTATTAGGCAAACAAGTTTTTACCGTCGAAGAATTTGATGAACACGAAATTCAAGTCGCTGATTTAATTAGCCAGTTCTATCAAAAACAACCTACACCACAAGAGATAATTATAAATAATGAAACAGTTATTTCTTATCTTGATGGCCTTTTAGATTGCTCTATTTCTAGTGTCTCTAAAGGCAAATTATTAGAGTTAGTTATATCCGCGAAAGAAAACGCCTCTAACGCTTTAGATGAATACTTTTTAAGCGCAAAATTAGATAGCAATAAACTCGAATTACTCGAGGAATTAGGCAATATCATTCACATTCCAACCCCTCTACATATCGAATTATTTGATAATTCCCATATCCAAGGTTCCTCCCCTGTTGGTGCGATGGTGGCCTTTATAAACGGGGAACCCGCGAAAAAACTGTACCGTAAATTCAAAATTGAGCACGAAGAAGCAAGAGACGATCTAAAAAGCATGGAAGAAATCGTCTACCGCCACTACGCGAGACTAAAGAAGGAAGAGAAAAAGCTTCCAGATTTAATCCTTGTCGATGGAGGGGACCGTCAAATTAGATCAGCTCTAACCGCACTTGATAAAGCGGAAGTAACGATTTCTGTCTATGGTTTAGTGAAAAACGATAAACACCAAACCAATGGTTTAATCGATAAAGAAGGCAATCTATATCCTATTGAAAATAAATCCATCTTCTTCCTATTAACCAGAATGCAAGATGAAGTACATCGCTTTGCGATATCCTTCCATCAAGAGAAGAGAAAGAAAGCAATGACTTCCTCTTTGTTTGACGATGTTAAAGGACTAGGAGAAAAGAGCAAAGAAAAGTTATATCGCGCCTATCAAGATATCAACTTATTGAAAAATGCTTCTTTAGAAGAATTGGAACAAATTCTCCCAAAAGCCACCGCATTAGCCCTTTATAACAAAATTCATTTCAATTTATGAAATAATTCTTGAAAACCACAGTGTAATTTGATTAAGATAAATACGCTGACTTGCCCTCGTAGCTCAGTTGGATAGAGCAACAGCCTTCTAAGCTGTGGGTCAGGCGTTCGAGTCGCCTCGAGGGTGCCATAATCGTTTACAATCCTTGATACAATTTCAAGGATTTTTTGTTGTTTTAGACATAAAAATATAATAAAATGGCGTAATAATGGCGTAATAAATATTGCAATTTGGCGTAATAAATTTTATAATATAATTGAGGTAGAAAATATGAAATATTTTGAAACTGAAAAAGTTGAATTAAAAGAAAAAATTAATGATCAGTTAGCTAAAGAAATTGAAGCATTTTTAAATACCGATGGCGGAGTTATTTATATTGGTGTCGCAGATGACGGACAAGTTGTTGGCATAGAACAACTAGATTTAACATTACGAAAAATATCCGATATAATTTCCGATCAAATTGAACCGAATGCTATTGAATGTGTTAAACCGGAAGTGGTGTTTGAGGATTTTAAAGTTCTAATCAAAATTAATATCACGAAAGGTTTTGCATCATTATATTGCATCAAGAAATATGGTTTTTCTGCTAATGGTTGTCACGTTAGAGTTGGCACAACATGCAAATCAATGACTTTAGAAATGATTAAAGAAAGATTTGAAAAAGGAATCGTTAATTATGATTTGATGATTAAAACACCATCATATTATGGTGATATTTCTTTTTCAAAGTTAAAAATGTTGCTTTTAGAAAGTGGCTACCATATAGAAGATGAATCTTTTGAAAAGAACTTTAAATTAAGAACTTTGGACGGCAATTATAATTATTTAGCCGAACTGTTATCTGACTCAAACATGATTTCTTTAATTTTTGCAAAGTTTAAAGGCTTAACAAAAGCGACGTACTCTGAAAGAACGGATTATGGCAACCAGTGTTTTGTATTGGCGTATGAAAAAATGAAAGGTAGATTGGAAATAGAAAATATTTGCAAAACAATCACTAGCGTAAGGCCAAGAAAAGATATCTTCTTATATGATTTTGATGCTGTAAATGAAGCATTGATTAACGCGATTGTTCATAATGATTATAGAATTACTAGTCCTTTGGTTTCTTTCTTTGACGACAGATTAGAAATTATATCTCACGGAGGCCTACCTGCTGGATTAAGCAAAGAAGAGTTTTTTAAGGGAATTAGTAAGCCTAGAAATGAACAATTATCTGAAATCTTCAAAAGGTTAGGAATTGTTGAACAAACAGGACACGGTATTCCAACGATAATAAAAAAATATGGTAGGGAAGCATTTGACATTAAAGACAATTACATTAATGTAATAATTCCGTTTAATAAAGAAGTATTAGCAAATCATGGCGCAATAAGTGGCGCAATAAGTGGCGTAGATAGTGGCTTGAATGAAAACGAAAATGCAATATTAAACGTTATCAAAACAAATCCGAGCATCTCAGCAAAAGATTTATCTATTTCTTTAAGCATTCCATTTAGAAGCGTGCAAAGATATATATCGAATCTAAAAGAAAAGGGAATAATCGAAAGAGTTGGTTCAAATAAATCAGGCTATTGGAAAGTAATAAAGTAACAGCAAGTAACAAACGGTTTTACGTTGGAGTGTTAATAATAAAAACAGAAGGAGGATGACCTATGGAATTTAAAGATAAATTAAGAAATCTTAGAACCGAAGCAGGTCTATCTCAAGAGGACTTAGCAGATATTGTTCACGTTTCTAGAAGTGCAATTGCCAAATACGAAAATGGTGGTGGTAAACCAAGCGAAGAAACACTGAAGCTAATTACTGATTATTTTAAGGTTGACATAAGTTATTTAAATGATGATGAGGAAATAAAGAAAACAAAGAGACCAATTGTTGGTTTTATTATTACTCTTGTGTGTGGCGTTATCTTTGTTATTGCCGCTGCCATCGCTTCTATCTTTTATAATCAAATGAAATTATCAGTTTCCTTTTCTAATTCTTTAAAAGCAATGGCGTTTTTAATCATTATTATTGTTTCTTTAATTATTGTTGGCATAACATCTATTGCCGGATATTTATTAATGACTATCAAAACAGGCAAAAAGAAGTTGATACCAACATTAGTATCAGTAGTTCCTTTAGCGGTTGCTCTTATCATAGGCATTACTGGTATTGTTACTACAAGAATTCAATATGAAGACTATAAAACATTCACAAAAGAAAAATGGATGAATGCATACAATAATCACGATTATCGTGGATTACTCATTTATTCTTTTTTAGATAAATATGATATTAGTGGCTATAGCGAACTACAAGTACAAGAAGTATTAGGAAACCCAGACTGGAAAAATGAGACTAATACCTGGGGTTATGATTTGGGATATGACAAAGACTATATGGATCCTACGACATTCGATATTACATTCAATCAAAATAACAATGTTGTTTCCTATGAAGTGGTTCCACATTAACACTTATTCAAGTTGATGTTCAAACCCCCTTTAAAAATAGGGGGGACAAAACTCCGAGAGTGGGTAACAATTGTATCAAATAAGGTAAACTTTCCCAATTTACAAAGATACACGGTATTGCCGTGTTTTCTTTTTATAAAAAGAGTAAAATGTTATTTACGTATGAATATAGAACGTGAAATATTTGCTAGTTATCGTCCAATAAATGACAAACTTATCGCTTATGGGTTTGATTGTTTTAAAGATATTTATACTTATAGCAAAGATTTCCATAACGATGAATTTAAAGTTTTAATCACCATAGATGAACATGGTGTTTTCTCAGGAAAAGTTATCGAAAAGGCATTTAACGAAGAATATTCACAAATCCATAACGATTCTTATAAAGGTAGTTTTATTGCTTCAATTAGAGAAGACTATCAAGATATTCTTCTTGATATAAGAGATAAATGCTTCAAAAAAGAAATATTTGTTTCTAATCAAGCCAATAGATTAACAAAGTTAATAGAGGAAAAATATCACGAATTACCAGACTTTCCTTTCACAGATCCACATATCGTAAATTATGGTGTTTTCCGTTATCACGGTAATCAAAAATGGTATGGATTAATAATGAATGTTAGCAAATCAGTTTTTGGTCACTTTAATAAAGAAGAATATGTTGATGTTATCAATGTAAGAATTGATGAAGAAAATAGAGAAGAAATATTAAAGAACGAGAACATCTATCCTTCCTATCATATGAATAAACAAAAATGGGTATCAATCATCCTTGATGATACATATTCCGATGACAAAGTAATGGAATATATTGATTATTCAAGAAACTTTATGGTTGGTAAAACCACAAGAAAAAATAATGAGCGATTATATTTTATCCAACCTTGTAATCCTAAAACATATGATTTAGAAGCCGCATTTATAAGAGATAATGGCGTGACTGGTTGGAAACAATCTCGAAAAGTTAATATTGGGGATATTTGCTATATGTATGTCGCTAATCCTGTTGGTGCGATTAAATATAAATGCGAAGTAGTGGAAACTGATATTCCATTTGAATACAAATCTAAAGAAGTATCCATGAATAAATTAATGAAAATAAAATTCCTTCAAAAAGTAGATAATAACGATATTAGTTTTAAATATTTAAAAACTCTTGGAATATCTCTTATAAGAGGACCAGTTTCAATAGATGAAAAAGTGGCAAAAGAGATAGATAAAAAGATTTAATAAGTAGTGTTTACTACTAAACCTTCAATAATCGCCTATTTAAATTGTCTCCAAACCATAAGGGTATGCAAAAAACGCCTAGGGTATACAAAAACTAGGCTAGGATATGCAGTGCATCAAAATGGGTAAACGGAGGCATTCTTAAAATACCGTTCTTTGAATGGTTTTTTGTATTTAGAAAGCCTTTTTCTTACGATTATAGTAAGTTTATTAGCATCAGATTTTGCTGATTATTTAATTCATCGACTACTTAAATTAATTACTAAATTACAATATCAATAAAATATTACTTGCAACACGCATATACACGTTATATTCTTTTAGACAAAGTTTTCATTTTTTGATCGACAAATTGGAGGAGACCATTATGAAAAAAACACTTAGAATATTGTTTGTTTCGCTTGCGATGGCAATTTCTGCTGCTAGTGGCATTATCGTGTCAAAGGTAGTTAAAGATGTTAAAAAAACAAATGCATCTAATACTCTTGTTAACTTGCCACATATGGTTAGTGATTTTAATCAATCTACCGGCCATTATTGGACTAAGAGCACTGACTTTACCCCATCAGCGAGTCACATTTCTTCGAGCACTGAAGGATATCGTCAAGATTCCCCATCTTCTATTCAGACATATACGACAGATTATTCACAATCTTACATTAGAGCGTATTATTCGCTTGCTGGTGGTTATAAAGATGCTCACGCTATATATGTTCCATTTCACATGGTTGTTAGCGTCCCCGCTTATTGTGAATACAAATTGCATTTAACATTCACTGTTTCTGCTAATAGACAATCTACCGGTGGCGGTGCTGATTATTCTGCGGAACTATTTAGTTTTGATAAGGCTAGCACCATTAATCCTGGCACTTTCTACTATGTTCCAAACAATTTTGCAGAAACAACTGGCGATAGTTATTCTGTTATTCGTGCTGCTGGTGAGACACCACATAATGGTATTTCAGTGAATCCTGTTTCAAAAGAAAAATTGGTCACTTATACTTTTTCAAATACCACAAACAGCGCTACTAACCAAACCTTGTATTTTGGTTTGTTTACTTATGTTGAATCTTCTGGCACAAAAACCTCTGAATTTGAAGGTAGGGTTGCTATTAAATCAGCAACATTTGATGCCACATATGCTTCTTATGTTTGCAATGGTAAAAACTTCATGAGTGATAACTTTGCTGGTGCTTGGTCTGAATTCAATGGTGGAAATAATAGAACATTAGAATTATTAGCCAATGCTACTGCATCTAGTGACCTTCTTTATAACAAGTCTGGCGGTACGCTTAAATTAGCAAACCACACTCTTACAATGGGCAGTTACATTATGTATTGCCGTGGCTCATTTACCATTACAGCAACTAACTCCTATGGTACAATTACGGGTACAAGAGATCACTCCACTTTATTCTTGGATGGTAGTAATACTTGTGTTGTGACATTAGCAGGATATGCGACAATTGAAAATACCGCTGTAAGCGGTAATAGAGCTATTCTTATCGCTAACGAAAATGCTACATTAGTTGTTGGAAGTGGTAATACAGTTATTTCCTCAACATATTGTATTTGGGTTGATGCCGGCACTTTAAGAATTAATGGTGGTTATCTCCGCAATACAAGAACAAATTATCAAGCAGTCTATGCTGGCAGCAGTGACACTGTGAAAAACATCTATGTCTATGGCGCTGCCACATTTACTAATGCTACTTTCTCATTGGATAGTTTAGATTCTAATGTTAATGTTTACGCTAAATACGGTGACTCTTCATATACAGGCTCATCTAGTATTACCATTCTTCTCCGCTCTACTGACACATTAGCCCTTAATCAGGTTGGTGTGAGAAATGTTACTGAGAGTAACTATTCTAAATTCTTGCTTGTTCCAAGTAATTTAGGTTACACTTTCACAAAGAGTGGAAGTAACTTGGTAATCGGATATAAAACACAAAGTGTGACTTATAATCTCACAAACCTTACATCCAATGGTGCTGCTACTTGCACAATGGGATCTAACTTATCATTTACCATTTCCCCAAATAGTGGATACGCCCTTCCAACTTATATTACTGTAAGAGCTGGCAGTACAAATTTAACACAAAATACCCACTATACTTATAATTCATCAACAGGTGCAGTCGTGGTATATAAAGAAAATCTTATTAATAGTATAACTATTACTGCGTCCGCTGTTGTCCAATACACTGTGACATTTATGGACAGTGAAGGACAAGCTGCTGAACCAATCGTGGTTAATGGCGGTAAAAATATTTATTTCCCTGAATCAGATAATTTGCCAGCCTACCATCACACTACTTGGTATGATAATCCTGAATTTACTGGTTCAGGACATGTTGTTGGCGGTCAAGTGACCATTTCCAGTGATATTACTTACTATGCCAAATATTCGCAAGATGCAAACGATCATGTTGAAGAATTTATTGGTGTTGAACTTCACTTTGACGTAAATGTGATAGCTGTTTCTAACACTTCTGATACAGGCGCTTGTAGAGGTGATTCTGGTTATTATAAACTAGCTGAACAGGTTTATACCAACTTCACTAATTATCAACGCGAAACCTTCTGCACTAAAGAAGGTACTAGATATGCTGATGCTCGTGCTAGATTAGCAGCTTGGGCAGATGCCAATGGCGATTATTTGGATCTTACTACTTATCAAATTACCAAAAAATCAGCCAAGATTGGTAATACGGTGTCTAGTTCATTCAATTCCATTGGAACCATTATTGTTTCTTCAATCATTCTTATATCATCTATCGCATTTGCGGTTATGGTGATTCGTAGAAAGAAACATTCAATCTATTAATTTTAATAGATAATAATAAATTAAGCGTTCACATGTGTGGGCGCTTTTTATTAGTAGAGTTGATTTCAAAATAGTAGAATGAGAAATTTTAACAATAGATAAGATTTATTTATCAAGTTTGAAATAAAATTAGGGGCAAACAAAATTGATGATGCCGCAAATAATCTTTTGAGAATAAAGACTATTATTTCTGAAAATGGTGGGAAAGAACATGCATTATTAGTGGACTTACTAATGCCGCATATAAACGTCCAGATGGGGTTTATGTCGTGCCATTCACTTCTTTGAAGAACTGAATTAAATTTAACGATAAGTGTTTTTAAAAAGCATCAATAGTGCACTCACAGTGGTGGGTGCTTTTTTTATGACTGTGGTAGAAATATCTATACAACATTATTTATTAAATAAATAAAATAGCACCCCCTACAATTTGGTGTTGTTAATTTATTTATATTTTATATAATAATGAACATAAGAGATAACTCCTTATAGGAGAGATGTTCCTGGTCAAAACATCTTAACTAAACAAGGAGGAAGTTCTCTTTGTTTATGATTATTGAAAGAGCAAGAATCAAAGTGCACATGACTCTTAATTCTCTTCTTAAATCATAAGCGTCAGCGCACTTTGATTTGCCTAATAGGAGGCACGTGATCAATAGTGAACTGACACATAGTTATTTTTGTTCGACTATTTGACCGTGGTGATATAGGAACCACATAAGTTCATAAGATGTCGAATAAAAAAGGTTTATTCATACTCACTTGGCTAAATAACCAAAACGGCCTTGGAGACTTTTATTGAA
>JAILGI010000068.1 GCA_024696885.1 Bacilli bacterium | reverse complement strand
TCACTCTATTGATGAATTAAATAAAGCCTTAGATAAAGGTGGCTATGCCAAAGCAATGTGGTGTGGTGAACAAGCTTGCGAAGACAAAGTGAAAGAATTAACCACTGCGACAGCAAGATGCTTACCATTCAATCAAATCGCCTTTGATGAAACTTGCCCAATTTGTGGTAAGAAAGCTAAAAAAGTCATTCTATTTGCAAAAGCATATTAAATATGATTTAATTTTATTCGCTCATTATGTTAATATAGTGAGCGGTCACTGGAGTAGTACCCAAGTTGGTGAAGGGGCTTCCCTGCTAAGGAAGTAGATCGGGTAACTGGTGCAAGAGTTCGAGTCTCTTCTACTCCGCCATAAAGGATAATAACACGCAATTCGCGTGTTTTTTCTTTAAAAAAAGACCCCTTATCGAATTGATAAAGGGTCGAATTAATAATGAATAATTAGGCTAGTTTCTTTTCAATTTTTGCGTAGGCCACTAAAACCACAAATGGGAAAACCATATCAGCAAGGAGATCAAAATATCCATACCATTCTGGATTACCAAATCTGATAATGACAAAGAAATAGAAAAGTTTACTTACAAAGAAAGAACCACAGGCTACTAAAACTAAGATGCCCACTAAGAAGTCTAAACCACTTAAACCATCAAATATCTTTCCTAATAAACAGATAGCTAATGCAGCGATAGTGGCGATCATTGCGACTAAAGCAAATACCCACCACATAATATAGATGAATTCTTTATCAGGATAAAAGCCACCCATAGAGCGTGCTGTTGGGTATTCGCTAGCGAACGTAAATAAACTATATGAAACAATAATTGCACATGAAATTAGTAGTCCTTTTTCACTGTCCATGATGACCGCCAACAAAGCGCCACCTAAAACAATAATATAGAAAACCAAATATAAAATATTTGGAAGGATCATTCTTTCAGGTTGATTAAAAATATTGCCGACAAAGGGAAAAACACTTAAAACAAGATAAGCCCCAATAACCGCTAAAGCGAGAATTTTAAATTTTTCTCTAATAAAATCAAATACAAAATCCATAAAATTAACCTCCTTAGATTATGTTGATATTAATTCGATCGTTTGTTGTGTAAACAGTATTAGTTGGAGAATAAACACCGCTATCCATAATGAATGAAATCTTATTTCCATCAATTTGAATCAAATCATCACTGGCGTCACCTTTCTTGAAACCTTCCTTGATTAAATCAAGGATGATTTGTTTTGGTTGACCATTTTCAAACATGGAAATACTACCATAGTGGATGTCATCCATGGTAAATTCTAAGACTGTGTTGGTGCCCTTTGTTATAAGGGTCTCTGCCATAGTGGTGTTTATGACCATTTGAGTATCATAACCATTAATATTAATGCCGATAACAAAGTCAACCTTACCAGATGGTTTGACATCACAATAGAAATCATTAATGACAACAAAGTTCATCTTACGGTCTGTCATAGAGGTCTTATCGTAGAATGGATAAGATTTCGCCACTAAATCACTACCTCTAACAAAGGTATTGAATTCATCTTCGGTTAAATATGTACTGATAAAACTGGTTTTATTAGCATCTAAGTATTCTTGTACGCTCTTTTCACTTTTAGCTGGTTTTTCGCCATTACTTTGTGCGGCAGCGTAGAAGTAATCATTAATTTCATCTTCGGTTAATAATCTATCCTTAATGGAAGAGAAATGATCAATTGTTGCAGCAATAGTGTTATCAAACACTGCAGGAGCGGGAACATCTGTGTTATGCGCACTATGTAAATCAAATTCGATGTTCATGGCTCTATCTTTATAGAAATCAAAACCGATAACTTCTGGGTTATCTCTAAAGATATCACCGATAAGTTGAGCAAATAAGTTGCTACCACCCGCTGCGTTAGCGATATTGAAATCGTTTAATAAATCGGTAACTTTATATTGAATTTGCTTTTTGGACCAATCCACGGTGAAATTTAATCCGGTTCCGGTGAATAAACCATCCATTGTGTCTTCACTGACAATGGAATCAGCGATATCCACTAAAGCGGATAATTTACCAACCTTGGCTTCGTGCATTGTTAAAGCTAAGCCTTTTTCACCTTCCATTTCAGAAACTTCAGTGACTAAAGAAACTCTTGTTTTGAAGAAAGCGACTTTCGCTTCCACATAGAAAACGTATTGAGACTTGTTTGGATTAATATCAATATACGCTTTTGGAATGTATTTCAAAACTTGTGGATCGATTTCTTCATTACCCGCATATGCATAATATAATAAGGTATTAAAGTTATCTTCTGAAATTTTGAAATTAACAATTCCTGTTTGGTCCGTATAATCCATAGAATCACGAACGATAGTTTCCTTATAGGAATTCATAAATTCTGTGCTTGTTTGTTCAGGAATATTAATCTTCTTAGTGTTTCCATCATATAAAACAATGAAAGCAATGGAAATTGGTAAAACAATGAAGATTACCAAAATCACCACTAAAGCAATAAGGAACTTTCCTAAACAACCTTTCTTTCCAGCGGCCATAATAAACCTCCTAAAAACTATAAGTTTTACTTTCTAGAGAAATTTTACAATAAAACTATTAAATAATACAAATAATAGTGAAACATAAAAACGCCCCCCTAGTAAAATACTAGGGTTTTCTTTTAAAAACATGATATGATTATCAACATGAAAACATTATTACAAAACGCTCGTATATTAAAAATGGATGACACTCCTATATTTATAGGAAGTATTGTTATCGAAGATAAAAGAATAGTCTATATCGGTAGTGACTATGAACAATATGGTCCCTTTGATGTGGTCCATGATTGTTTAGGCAATGTCTTAATGCCTGGTTTCAAAAACGCTCATACGCATAACGCGATGACATTCTTAAGTAGCAAAACCGATGACTTAGCTTTACATGATTGGTTATTTAACGCTGTTTTTCCTAGAGAAAAGCTCTTAAAAGAAGACGATGTCTATCATTTATCAAAAGTCGCTTTCTTAGAATTATTATCTAGTGGTATTACCGCATGCTTTGATCAATATTACTTTCCCTTAAGCACCGCAAAAGCAGCGGAAGAAATGGGATTTAAAGTAGTGCTTTTAGGCACCTATAACACTTTATATGGTCCTAAAGAATTAAAGACTTTGTATTTAACTCTCAATAGCAAGAAAGATTCCTTAATCCGTTATTGCTTTGGTATCCACGCTGAATACACCACAAATGATGAAGAAGTAAAAGTTATTTCTGATTTGGTTCATGAATTACACGCCCCATTCTTTACTCACATTTGTGAAACAAAAGCAGAAGTGGAAGACTGCTTTAATAGAAGAGGAATGTCTCCTGTTGAATATTTAGATGCTAATGGTTTATTTGATTATGGTGGTGGAGCATATCATTGCGTATATCTATCACCAAAAGATATCGAAATATTCAAAAAACACAATCTTACCGTGGTCACTTGCCCAGGAAGTAACTCTAAATTAGCAAGCGGTATCGCTCCAATTGCGGATTACATGAAAGAGGGTTTAAATATCGCCTTAGGAACCGATGGCCCAGCCAGCAATAACTGCTTAGATATGTTTAAAGAAATGATGCTAGTGACTAATTTACAAAAGCTTATCAAGCAAGATTCCTCTGTAGTTCCCGCTTATGAAGTCCTCAAAATGGCGACAGTCAACGCCGCTCATGCGATGGGCATGTTTGATAATGATATTTTAGAAGTCGGTAAACGCGCTGATATTATTGAAATCGATTTACATCGCCCAAATATGCAACCACTCAACAATATTATTAATAATATTGTTTATTCCGGTAGCAAAGACAATATTAAAATGACGATGATTGATGGAAAAATCCTTTACTTAGGTCGCCGCTTCAAGATTGATGAGGACGAAGAAAACATCTATCAAAAAGCGCAAGAAGTTAGCGATAGAATTGATCAAGAATTAGCTAATCAATAATTTTAATAAATTATCTTTATTTAATAAATCATGAATATCATCATAAGTCTTAATGGTGATATTTTTAGTTTTGAAATAGATGTCGTTTATTATCTTATTAATTTCGTTAGATTCATCTTTATAATCTAAGTCAGAATAACCTTCTAAAGATTCTTCATAAACGGTGAGAACCAATCTACGATATAAGGCAATTAAAGATTCTTCTAACCAATATAAATAGTGTGTTTCCCCCTTATTTTCCATTTTTTTCAGCTCAATATAAAGAGGCAAACCATCAAAAGGATTGTGCCATAAATCGATAAAGACAGTATCGAATTTATCCTTCAAATCCTTCATGTATTCCAAAGCGTCGCCTTGGATAATGTGTATCTTTTCTTTGTATTTGAAGAAAGGAAGTAGATGTTTATTAAAGATATCAATTATCTTCTTATCTAATTCGACAATATAAATATCGTTAACTTCTTCTTTAAAAGAAATCATGTATGGATAATATCCTAAGCCAAGCCCTAACACCAAAACTTTGCCTTTTGCTAAATTGACATATGGTTGCATGCTTTCAATTTCGTTAGGAGTGATGCACATCCATATCTCATCTTTATATGATAAAGAAAGGTATTTTTGTTCGCTTTTAAAATAGGCGACCGGTGTCACTTCTTTGTAAAAGTCATTATCAATTTTAATGTCATCTAAAGGGAGTAGTTGATATGGCTTATAAGTTTCGTATCCTAGACTATAATCATTTTCTTTAAATGACTCAGGTTTTACGTTTTTGAAATAGTCATTATTTAATAAATAATTATCATCTAATTCCTTAATAGAATTCTTTACCCAAATATCTAAAATATCTTTATCGTCTTTAGCGCCCCAATACTTCAATAACTGGGAATAATAATCACCCGCATGGAAATAATTCTTTTCTTCATATGCTTGCATTAATAAATCAGCGATGGAAATATTAATTTCCTTCGCATCTAATAATTGGAATGACTTTTCTCTATCTTTTTGACTTAACTTAATAATCATAAATTTATATTAGCACATACTGTGAAATATAAAAAAGTTGCAAAAGAATTTCCACACTATAAAATAGAAATAGTAAACTATTTCCTATGATTACTAACGGAACCACATCATTAAAAAGAGCATATTGCACACACTGCAAAACGGACAATGAAATGAACCGTATCTTTGAAGTGAACCCAGACGCTAATGTTTGCTATTGCCCATATTGTATGGCGGAACTCAAACCTAAGGAAGCCATTGAAGATTATAAATATTTCATCTCCACAAAGCTTTTAAAGGCTAATCGCTTACTTTATCAAGATACTAACTTCTATGTCGCATATTGTGCTTTTGCCCACATCATTGAAATTGATCCCAAAAGTGTAGAAGCGAGATTCGGCCGTATTTCCGCTCTTATTTATATGTCCACTTTAAGAAGATCATATTTTGAAGATGTGATAACCCTTACTAGCCAAGAAGCAAGTAACTATTTTAGAAAGCTATACAATCAAGAGCGCTATCTAAAAATGATTAGTAAGATGAATGCTGCAGTCGATGAATATTATCGTCGCTTCCCCAAAAGAGTAATGTATAAAGACCGTTTTTACGATGTAAAATGCGTAGAACTTTACTATACAAGATTAAAAGAAATCATTACTTTTAAAAAATTCCTCTTAGAGGAAGTGGATAGAATTAAAGGCAAATTAGAAAACGGTAAAGCGGATGCTGAATATATCGCTATTGAAAAATCCATCAAAGAATTAGAAATGTTCTTTGCTAGTAAAACTGTTATTTTAGATGGTACGCGTTATCAAGCAGTACAAGCTAACGAAAAAGGTGAACTCTTATTATCTTCTTTCGAAGAAAAACTCAATCCAATCAATCCAAAAAGAATTGGCAAATTAGATGAAAATGATGGCAAAGGCCATCTTATTAAAGACAAAGTCTACCCCGATAACACATATATTGCCAAATTAGTAAAAATCTCCCTTCCTGCAATGATTGCTTTCATTGTTTTAGGAATAGGAGCGTTAATTACTTATTTTGTAGGACCAGAATCCTTAAAATTACTGTTCCTTATCTTAATGATTGTCTTCTTTGTATTTGGTTTAACATCTCTTATTTTGTTTATCATTTGGAAAACCAAACTCGCCAAGAGACGTCATTTAATCGATTGATGCGTTATTCTTAAATAAGTTAATAATTTATATAGGGCTTTTCCGCGGTGAGAAACCCTATTTTTTTCTTCTTCACTTAATTCAGAGAAGCGCTTTTTCGCGTCATAAGAATAGAATATTGGATCATAGCCAAAGCCGCCATTACCATCTCTTTCTTTGGTAATTTCGCCTTCGGCGATACCTTCAAATAATAATGGTTTATCTCCATCATTAACTAAAACAATATCGCAAATGAAGCGTGCTTTACGGTTATTTTTATCTTCTAATCTTTTTAATATTTCTTTAATCGCATTATCGTGACCACCTAAACTAGAGGCAAATCTCGCGGATTTAAGTCCAGGTATATTATCTAACGCTTCGATCTCTAAACCAGAGTCATCTGCGATAACCGGAAAAGAAGTGAGTTTAGCGACAGCTTGTGCTTTTATTAATGCATTTCCTTGATATGTTGATGCGTTTTCTTCGACGTCTTCCACTTTCAAATTCAAATCATTTAGTCCATAAACCACAATCTTATGAGGGGATAAAAAAGATCTCACTTCTTGGAGCTTATGTTTATTATTCGTAGCTAAAACTATTTCAAAATTCATTGTTTTATTTTCTCCTTCCTCTCTCTTTTAACGATTCCAATAACTAATGCGACTGTAGATAAGATAATAACAAGAGAAATAATAAATATTGCACATACTAAGAAGAATGATTCGGGAAGAATATTGATTATTTGTTCAGTCTCGTAATCAAATTGCCAGTTACCTTTCCCTGGGAAGAATACCTTATGGAAAACAGTAAATAAAGCAGTAAAATCAATCGCCGCGAAAATACCCACGATTAATAATAAGGAAATAGCTAAAGCGCCACCCCAAGAAATAGAAGAAATACCCTTAAATCTAGCGGTTTTTAATACCTTTTTCTTAATAAGAATAATATAGGTAACTAATAATATACCGGTGATAAGCGCCAAGATAAGCTGCATATGGAATAGTGGTTTACAATCTTCAAAATGCGCCTTTTCTTCTTCGGTCCACGCTAATTGACCAGTTTTAAATTCCGCTCCGTTCCATAGGAAATCCATAACATCATCAAACGCTTCAATAATGACAGAACGGGAATAACCACTTGTTTGAGGAATCTTTAAAGGATCAATCCACATGTAATAAAAGGGACGGAAACAACAAGGAATTAATGCCGAAAAAGAGATGAAAAATAAAGGCGTTAATATAAACGCTAAGATAGAACAAATAATATCAATTGGCCTCTTTTTCATTGTTAAATATCATTATACATGATTGTTT
>JAILGI010000045.1 GCA_024696885.1 Bacilli bacterium | reverse complement strand
TAATAAACTAACGCGATCACAATCAGATGGAGAGGATAATAGATATACACTCCATATTGGAACCATTTGCTATTATAACCTCTAGTTCCGTTATAAAGCAAAATAAATGCTCCACTTAATAACGCATATATTTGAATAGGCAAATATGAGAAAGTTAAATATTCATTTAAGAAGTGGAAAGAAACGACCACCACTAATAAAAGTAAGGCGGAAATAATGTTTAAAGCATTCCTTTCAATTGTAGTTCCTTTTAAGTTACTAACTTCCATCCCACTTTGTTTAGAAAAGACATCTAAATAAACATCTTTTAAAATATGCGCTAAATAGAAGATGAGAATATAAGTAAATCCCATTAATCCAAATTGTGTTCTTAAGAAATATGGGAACCAATGAATAATCACGCCATTCGTAGCCTCATAATAAGAAGCAAAGAACGATAACCCGACATAAATAACAGGCAATAAACCTAAGAGTTTTTTAAACCCTTTTAATCTTAAACAATAAATACAAACCGCTCCTAAAGTGAGATCAATAAAGATGTTTCCAAAATACCTTGCGTCCGTATATCCAAGAGAGGGAATGTTGGTTAAAAATATAATTCCGATAGAAATGGAAACTAAGACGATTAAAAGGCGAATAATATACTTTAAAAATGACTTTGTATTAATGACACCTTCCACAATTAAAAAGGCAAAAAGTGGTAGTGCTAATCGACCGATAACACGGAAAGAATCATAAACAGTTCCAGTCAAACCATAAGAAGAAGCAATAACCGCGATATGATCAAAAGTCATTGCAATGACAGCAATAATTTTGAGCCAAAAACCATTAAATACGCGTATAGACCTATTATTTTCCATATATTTATTTATAGGATCCTAACAATATCATGATCGTGCTATATAAGTTATTTATCATATGCGCACTGAATGAAGCACCAAAACCAAACTTATCGTAGGCGAAAGCTAAACCGAGTCCGCAGATGATGTAGGATGGTAGATTCAATAGTTCAATATTCATCGTGCTGCTGGTGAAATCAAAATGGATTAAACCAAACACTAAAGAACTCACAATGTAGGCTAAAATTACATTCTTTCTTTTGCAGAGATCAAAGAGGCCGAAACGATAAGTAATTTCTTCAGTGAAAGGCCCGATAAATGATATCGCAGTCAATCCCACCCAAGGATAATCTTTGATCAATCTAACCGCAATAATTTGATTGTTGTTATCGCCAACACCAAATGCTTTTTCAATAATCAAACTGTAAAGAAGAGTAACACCAATTATTAAGGCACCAATTCCTAAACCGATAAGAACATTCTTAATCTTCGCAAAGCATTTGATTAAATAACCAAATGCGGGAATTAAAACAATTAACAAAACAATGAAAAGTGCGTAATAAGTAAAGGCGTTTGAATACGCTAAAAGCTTAACTTTCGCTGGTAAATCATCATCCGCGGGTTGACCAAGTATCACACTAACGACTAAGGAAACAATAAAAGAAATAATGAAAAAAGCGAGAAAACCAACAAGAAAAACGATGAATCGATACACCGAACTGTCTTTAAAAAATTCGTTGGATTTTTTACTTTCGCTCATTTTCTAGTGACCTTAACCTAACAATTACTTTATTTTATGCATAAAATACTATACACTAAAAATAATTCCAAAGATATGAAAATATCTTGTGGATAATGAGACATCTATTTATGCAAGTTAATCAAAGATACGACAGTTTTTTAGAAGTTAACAAATCTAAATTCTATGGAATTTTATTACCTTTAAATAATGTAGATGATTTCAAAAACCTTCTCTCGGAAGTGAGAAAAGAACACAAAAAGGCCAAACACGTTGTTTATGCTTATCGCGTTGGCGTTAATTCTAAGTCAAATGATGACCAAGAACCTAAAGGTACTGCTGGTAAACCATTATTAGAATTACTCCATAAAAAAGATTTAAACAACTGTGTCATTTTTGTGGTTCGTTATTTTGGTGGCACTAAACTCGGTGCATCAAGATTATTAAGAACATATTTGCAAACTGGCATTGATGTAATCAAATGCCTTGAAAGTTAGGAGAATAATTATGGCAGGATGTAATGGTGATTGCGAACACTGCGCAAGCGCAGAGGGTTGCGAATCTAAAAATGTAAAAGCCGTCTTAAATGATCAATCTCATATTAAGAAAATTATCTGTGTTTTATCCGGCAAAGGTGGTGTAGGAAAGACATTTGTCACCTCCTCTTTAGCGGTCTACCTTAATCGCGCAGGTTTATCAGTCGGTATTTTAGATGCTGATTTCACAGGTCCAAGTATTCCAAAATCATTTGGTATCAAAGATAAAGCATATGGTGAAAATAACCTTATTTACCCACTTGAATCTAAAGGTGGCATCAAGGTTATGTCAGTCAACTGTCTATTAGAAGATGAAACTGATCCCGTTGTTTGGAGAGGGCCTTTATTCGGTGGTTTATTAAAACAATTTTATGGTGATGTCCTTTGGGGCGACTTAGATGTTTTATTAATCGATATGCCACCAGGAACAAGCGATATGGCGTTAAACGTTTTCCAACTCTTACCAGTGGATGAAATGATTATGGTGACATCGCCTCAAGATTTAGTAAATCTTATCGTTACTAAAGCATTGAAGATGTCCAAAATGTTAAATATTCACACCTTAGGTGTTATTGAAAATATGTCCTATTTAGAATGCCCTAAGTGTCAAGAACACATCTCCGTCTTTGGTGAATCTCATTTAGAAGAATTTGCTAAAGCAAATGACCTTGATGTTTTAGCGAGATTACCAATCAAACCAGAAAACACTAAACTCGTGGATATGGGAAAAGTAGAGAGTATCCTTCTTCCAGAAATCCAAGAATGTGTTGATAAGATTATCAAAGAGGTAAAGTAATATGCATGAATTAGAAAATAGACGTGAAAAAGTATTTAACTTAATGAAAGAGAACTCTGCGATGATTCTCTTTTCCGGTGTGGCGAAAATTTGCTCCGAAGATGAATGCTATCCCTTCCAAAGCAATCGTCATTTCTTCTATTTAACAAATATCGAACAAGAACACTCCGCCTTAATCCTTGTCAAAGGTGTCGGTGAAAGAAAAACATATCTCTTCCTTGATGAATATGATGAAGTAAAAGAAAAGTGGACCGGTAAAAGATTAACCCCTGAAGAAGCGGAAGAGATATCACAAATCCACGGCACCATGTCGATGAATTCTTTAGAAAGCATGATGGATCTCATCCTTGCTCAATACAATAATCAATACGGCAAAATCTCATCTTTATATATCGATTTAACACCCGAAAACAAAATCGGACCAGCTTTATCGACCTTAGAATACGAAAAGCAAATTAGAGAAAAATATAATTATATTGAAACCATAAACGCCTATCCTATCATTAGAGATTTAAGAATGGTTAAATCCGAAGAGGAAATCAAAAACATCGTTGAGGCGATTGAAATTACTAACACAGGCATTAGCCAATTATTAATTTCATTAAAACCAGGTTTAAGAGAACACGAACTCAGTGATGAATTTGAATTCTATGGTAAAAAGCATGACCGTCATCCATTAGCGTTCTCCACAATTACGGCCGCGGGTAAAAACGCAACATGCTTACATCACCCAATTGAACAACAAAACGATATTATCCGTGAAAACGACCTCGTTTTATTCGACTTGGGCTTTGCCCATAATGGTTATTCTGCGGATATTTCCCGTACCTATCCAGTAAACGGTAAATTCGAAGGAAATCAAAAATTAATCTATGAAGCCGTCTTAGAATGTAATAAAGCGGTCATTGATTTTATCAAACCAGGATTAACCATCGCTGATTTACAAGCTTACGCGAGAGATTTCTTAAAGAATAAATGCGTCGAATATAAACTCATGAGCGAGGATGAAGATATTGTGAAATATTATTATCACAATGTTTCCCATCACCTTGGTTTAGACACTCACGATTCCGCTTTAAGAGAAAAACCATTAGAAAATGGTAACGTCATTACTGTAGAACCAGGTTTATATTTTGCAAAATTCGGTATCGGTGTTCGTATTGAAGATGATGTCTTAATTCATAACGGCAAAGCCGAAGTATTATCTAAAAACATTCTTAAAGAAATTCGCGATATTGAAAAATTACTAAGTTTTAAAGGAAAACGCTAAAGATGAAAAAGTACATTCTATCCGTCGATCAAGGAACAACATCCACTAGAGCAATCCTCTTTGATAAAACCGGTACCCCTTGTTTTATTGCCCAAAGAGAAGTGGAGTGTCTTTTCCCACACCCAGGATGGGTAGAAGCAGATGCTTTAAACATCTGGATTAGCGTTATCGATGTTATTAACGAACTCTTAATTAAAGCCAATATCACTTTTAATTCCATCGATAGTGTTGGCATTACCAATCAACGTGAAACCACAGTTATCTGGGATAAAAATACAGGCATGCCTATATATAATGCGATCGTGTGGCAATCCCGTCAATCAACATCCATCTGTGAAAGATATAGCGAGCAAAAAGAATTCATCCATGAAAAAACGGGTTTATTAATAAACCCCTATTTCTCAATGAGCAAGATTCGCTTTATCCTTGATCATGTTCCAAACGGACAAGAAAGAGCCCAAAAAGGCGAATTGATGTTTGGCACCATTGATAGTTGGCTCATCTATAAAATGACACAAGGCAAAGTCCATGCGACTGATGTCACTAACGCTAGTAGAACATTGTTATTTAATATTCACACCATGAAATGGGATGAAGAATTACTAAAATTATTTAACATTCCAAAAGCCATCTTGCCAAAAGTTAATCCATCAAGTTTTAACTATGGTAAAGCCACTCATTTTGATAAGAACTTACCAATATGTGGTGTAGCAGGTGACCAACAAGCCGCCTTATTTGGACAAACATGTTTTGAAAAAGGCGAAAGCAAGAATACATATGGAACAGGCTGCTTCATGTTAATGAATACAGGCGACAAACCAGTTATTTCAAAAACCGGATTGTTAACCACAGTAGCCTGGCAAATAGGTAATAAAATTACCTACGCTCTTGAAGGTTCCGTTTTTGTGGGTGGCGCCACTGTTCAATGGTTAAGAGATGAACTTAACCTCATTGATAAATCAGCGGATAGTGAAACATTAGCCCTAAAATGCGAAGACACCAATGGCGTTTATTTCGTTCCCGCTTTTGTCGGTTTAGGAACCCCATATTGGGACGATCAAGCAAGAGGCGCTATATTTGGCTTAACTAGAGGTAGCAATAAATATCAATTTGTAAGAGCTGCTTTAGAGGGCATTGCCTATCAATGTAAAGATGTTTTTGAAGTCATGAAAAAGGACACCAAAATTAACCTCAAATGTTTGAAGGTTGATGGTGGAGCCACCGCGAACAAATACTTAATGCAATTCCAAAGTGATATTCTCCAAACTAATATCCTTTTGCCAAAATGTTTAGAAACGACAGCTTTAGGCGCTGCCTATTTAGCGGGCCTCAATAGTGGTTTCTTTTCCTCTTTTGAAGACATTAAAAAGATACATTGTTATCAAACAACATATGTACCAAATATGAAAAAATCCGAAGTTAACAACCGTTATAACGGTTGGAAGACCGCAATTAAAGCGACGAGGGCGTTCAAATGAGCAAATTTCAACCCATCCCCCAAGAACAATTTAATGAAGTACTAAACTTTATTACCAAGAATGAAAAACTTGATAAAGATTATCTTTATCGTGTTTATAAATACGTCGTGGATGGTATTGATGATATTTCAGAATCTAACACCATCGGAGTTATTCAAGGAATAAATCACGTTGAATTGATTAGCTATATCATCGGTGAATATTCCTATTTCACTTTCGGATTTGATGCTGAAAAATTAAAACAATTCCAAAGCGATGAAAACATCATTGTTTCCATCTCTTCAGTGGTCGCCGATAAATATTTATCATTAGAACAATTCTCACATCGTGAACAAGTATTAACTAATCGTTATATTCCACCCATTTCCACCTTATACGTTTATATCAATTTCATGCTCAACATGGTGGAAATGTATCGAAGCCGCATCCAAAAAACATCAGTTATCGCTGATCTATTTAAAAAGAGCATTTCCATTAGCAAATGTATTTTAGATTTACTCGTGCAAGGCTTTGAAACCGAAGCTTTCTCCAACTGGAGAACGCTCCATGAATGTGAATGCGTTTTAATATTATTAAATAAATATGGTGAACCAATTATTAATGAATATTTAAAACATATGCAATATGGTCTCGCTTTTAGAGATACCTTCATTGATAAAGATCAACAAACTGAAATCTTTATGAAGATGAAGGAAGAAATGCGCACTCACGATTTAAAGAGTAAAGACATCAAAAAATACATCGAATATGGATGGTTATATGCTATTCCTGAATTTGATGAAAGCACCATGAAATTAAATTTCCGTGATGGCTTAGAAAAAATCGCGGGTTTAGAACAATATAGTAAGCGTTATGAAATGAGTAGTGAGATTATTCACGGAACTCCTTTACTCATTTATTCCAATCGTGAATATTTCTATTTCTTGACATTATTATCCACTTATGAATCCTTCTTCAGACTGGAACACATCTTCATAAATCTCTTTGCTAAGAATGTTTCAAGCGAACAATTTGAAGGTTATAAGCGCATGAGGAGTATTTATTACACACACCTCGTAAATATCCACGCTAGGGAGAGTCAAAACTTCTCCGCTTGGCAAAAAATGCGCAAAAGAAATAAATAAGACAAAATAAAAAACGTGGGTTAAATCGCCCACGTTTTAATTTGCCTTGGAATACTATGCGTCTTCGTAGCAAGAACCGCCGATAAATTCACGGATGATGGAGTTACATGGTACCCATTTATCTGGAATTTCATCGAAGAATTTGAGCATACGAATTAATCTTTCCGCGACTGGGAAATATTCGTTTTCGGTATCGATTGCTTCAAGTAATGGCATCGCGTATTTCTTCATAACGCTGAGTTCAAATGAGGAGAAGGAGTTGAAGACATAATTCGCGCCTTCTTGTGTTTTATAAATCCATTTGAATTCGCCTTTACGAACGCTTGCCCACATGCTCATTGTGTCGATCGCGGACGCACCACGGAATTGATAGTCACGAACGATTCTTCTTAATAAACGTAAATCGGTTAAGGAGATTGGGTTATGGTTATCAATATTGATTTGCGCTTGTGGGGCAATGAAGATCTTGAATTTTTGATGGCTTGGAATGGATTCAGTCATCTTTTCATTCAAAGCGTGAATACCTTCAATAATAATTGGTTGATTAAGTGGGACTTTTAATTTTCTACCAGGAACACGATGACCTAATTTGAAATCAAATCTTGGTAATTCAACTTCTAATCCAGCGATTAAGTCGGCGATATTTTGGTTGAATAATTCAACATCTAAGGCATCGACTGATTCTAAATCTGGATCGCCATTTTCATCTTTTGGAGCTTGATCTCTTGGTAAATAATAGTCATCCATAGAAATACGAATTGGTTCAATTCCTCTAGAGAGGAGTTCAATTCTTAATCTATTCGCGAATGTGGTTTTACCGGAGGAAGATGGACCAGCGATACAGACAAGACGGATTTCATTTTTACCGTCTTCAATCATTTGACCTAACTCGCAGAGTTGACGATTGTGTCTTTGTTCACAAAGGGTAATAAAATCGATGTCGCCATCTCTTTCAATACGTTTGTTGATACCGACGATAGTGTCACAACCTGTGAGGATGGCCCATTGATGTGCTCTCTTAAGAGTTCTACCAAATGTTGGGGCTTCTTCAAATGGTGGAATTTCACCGTTTTCTTCAGGACGTGGATATTGAATAATGACGCCTGGATGATAGAAACGAATCTTCCATTTGGTGATATAACCGGTGGATGGAACCATACGGCTATACATATAGTTTTTATAGTTTTCACATGTATAGAAGTGACATGTTTTTTCAGGACGATACTTTAAAATCTCGACTTTATCATATTGTCCCGCAGCGTTAAGGATATCCTTAGCTTCTTCTTTACTGACAATAGATCTCACTAATGGTAAATCTAAGGCAATAAGTCTCTTCATTTCTTTTTCTAATTCACGAGCAATAACAACATTACTTGTTAGACCTTGATTGAGAATTTGCATAAAGACGGAACGAGAGATATTGTAGGAGAAACGAATATGATAATCAGGATAGAGATTGTGCATTGCCATCGCCACTAAAAAGCGCAAACTTGCTTCATAACAAGCTCTTGCATCTCTATCTTTGCAGGTTAATGGGACAACGACGGAATCCTTATCTAAAGGATATGTTAATTCTCTGACTCTACCATTAACATAAGCGCAGACATATTCTCTACTTGGACCTAAAACATCTAGAACTGTGATTGGGTTTTCATAGACTTTTGTTTCATTGTTAAAACTGACTTTAAACGACATTTTTTGTCCTCCTTATGTGTTTAATCGCATTTAGATTATACCTTTTGCATATCTATAAAACAATAAATAATAATTTTATTTAAACACGCGTATGCGTTGTGATATAATTCTCTTGAATTATGGAGTTTTAATATGAAGAAATTATTAGTTGTCGTTGATTACCAAAATGACTTCGTCGATGGGGCCCTTGGTTTCCCAGGTGCGGACAAGATCGAAAATCGCATTATCGAACTCATTGAAGAATTTCAAAAGAACAACGACTATATTTGTTTTACTTTAGACACTCACGAACCCGATTATATGAACACCACTGAAGGTCATTATCTCCCTGTGGAACACTGCATTAAAAACACTAAAGGTTGGGAATTAAGAGAAAGATTACAAAAGTATGTGGGCAATAACCCTGTATTTGAAAAGCATACCTTTGGTTCAATGGAACTCGGAAAATACATCCAAAACCTAGGTGTTAATGAAGTTACCTTAGTCGGTTTAGTCAGCAATATCTGTGTCATTTCTAACGCAATCATTGCGAAAGCGGCCTTAGACAAAAATGGTGTTGTCAAAGTGGTGAGAGACGCAACATCATCTTATGACCTAGTCATGCAAGAAAAAGGCTTTGATATATTAAAGAATCTCCATATTGAGATTATCTAATTGAGGAGAAAAGAAAATTTAATTATGAAAAACATGGTTTATATTCAATCAGGAGGCCCAACATCGGTTATTAATACCTCTTTTTATGGTGCCGTTATGGAAGCGAGAAAACATAGAGATCAAATCGATCACATTTATGGTTCTCTTCACGGTGTTGAAGGTTTACTCGCTGACGATTTAATCGACATTGACCAAGAAGACGAAGAACAACTCGAATTATTACTTCAAACACCAGGAAGTATCTTAGGCACAACGAGAAGAAAACTTCCTAAAGATATCCACGCTGAAGAATATCAAAAAATTATTGAAACACTCAAAAAGCATTCCATTAAATACGTTTTCATCAATGGTGGTAACGATACAATGGATACATGCTATAAACTTTCACTTTTAGTGAAAGAAATGGGATTAGACATCGTTGTCGTCGGTGTTCCAAAAACCATCGATAATGACTTAGCTTGTACAGATCATTCCTTAGGTTTCCCAAGCGCTGCTAAATTTGTCATTAACGCTGTTAACGCGATGGCCAAAGACGCTCAATGCTTCCAAGTTGGTAAAGTCCACATCTTTGAAATCATGGGACGCAATGCCGGTTGGTTAACCGCTGCTCCAGACGTCTTGCCAGAAGATACCCGTCCAGACTTATTCTATATCCCAGAAAACGAATTCAACGTTGATGAATTCTTAGAAGATATTAAAGAAGTCTATGCCAGAAAAGGCTATGCCTTAGTGGCCATCAGTGAAGGTATTAAAATCCCAAGAGACACCGCTAATATGAGAGTCG
This sequence comes from Bacilli bacterium, assembly GCA_024696885.1. Taxonomy (GTDB): domain Bacteria; phylum Bacillota_I; class Bacilli_A; order RFN20; family CAG-826; genus CAJOLV01. Next base: position 6,800 of record JAILGI010000045.1, on the reverse strand, counting down.
ATGGATTCGGCCATGTCCAATTAGGTGGTGCTGCTGCTACATTATGTCAAATAATCGAAGATAAATTAGATATTCCTACAAGAGCTGTTGAATTCTCTTTAGTCCAAAGAGCGTTCCCGGCCTTCATCTCTAAAGTGGACCGCGAAGAAGCTCTTGAAACCGGTAAGAAAGCGGTCTTAACCGCCTTAGAAGGTAAGACCGGTTGCATGATTATCTTTAAGAGAACATCTTCCCATCCATACAAAATGCAAATGGAATTATGCGATTTAGCAAATATCGCTAATGAAGAAGCTAAAATCACCCCTGAATTAATGTGTGATAAAACTAGATTCTCGGATAAATTCCGTGAATACATCCGCCCATTAATTGAAGGTGAAGTTACCCTTAAATGTGAAAATGGCGTTGCCTTAGTCTCACATTTTAAAAAAGTAAAGGTGCAATAATTAACCAATGAAAAACTGGTTCCGTCAATTATCCATCTCCTATCAAACCGCATTGATTTCATCAATCGTTGTTTTGGTGGGGTTCCTTGCCACTCTATTCGGATATTTCACAAAATATCCAGACATTCCTAATGGTGTGCTCCTCGGTGGCTTAATTGGTATCTTGTCATACCTCTTGATGGGACTAGTGGAAAAGTACGACGAAAGGAAGGGAAAACCCGTTCTTACTGTAGTGATGACTGTGGTGAGATTCATCCTTATCGCCTTGGTAATTGTCTTATCTGCCTACCTTTGGTTTAAGAAGGATTACCATATCTTTAATCTATTTTCTGAATTAATCGCCTATGCGGCGTCATTAATTACATTCATCGTTTTATATTTAGTGGAGAAAAACAGTGTTTGAGAATTTCTTTAAAGCAGAAATATCTGGTGAAGTGATGTCTTCCGTTATTGTCATGATGATCATCGCTGTTCTCGCTATCATCATCGGCATCCAAGCACACTTCCAAGACCCTTTGAAAAAGCCAAAGGGACTTTTGCTTATTGCGGAAATTGGTGTCAAATTCTTTGATGGCTTTGTCGAAGGCCTCGCCGGCACTCGCATCCCCGGTTTCGGTGGTGTGGTTATGTGCCTCGCTGTTTATCTCTTTATCGCTTTTATTTTCGGTTTAACTGGTCTACCATCCCCAGTTACCTATATGGCGGTTCCTCTATCCCTTGGTTTAATCGCTCTTATTTGTATTCACGCTACAAGCGTCAAGTTCACCAAATGGAAATACTTTAAACGATATGTGGATCCATTCCCTGTATTTTTACCTATTAACTTATTATCGATGTGGGCGCCAGCCTTATCCTTAACCCTCCGTTTATTCGGTAATGCTGTTGCCGGAATGACATTGATGTCACTCCTTTACGCCGTATTAAAAGGAATTGGCCCCGCCTTTACCATTGAGGCCTTAAACAAAACAGCGACAGTGCACCTTGGTTATTTTATAACCCCACTTGTCACACCTGTTTTACACGCTTACTTTGATTTATTCTCTGGTTTGATTCAAACCACAGTGTTCATTTCCTTAGTGACCATCTTAGTGGGTCAAGAAATCCCAGAGGAAGAATAAATAACTTTGAAAGAAAGGAGAAAAAAATATGCCAGAACTAAAGTACATTGCTGCCGCTATCGCTATTCTTGCCGTTATGCCATCCGCTATTTTTGAAGGCGTTATTGCCGCTCATACAGTTGATGGAATTTCCCGCAACCCAGAAGCTTATAGCAAACTCAGAACAACAATGATTTTAGGTTGTGCTTTAACCGAAACAACCGCTATTTACTCATTGTTAGTCGCTATTTTAATCTTATTCGTCGGTTAATATTAGACAATTTCCTAGGAGGAATCTTATGATTCGTTTTAACTGTGTTTTATCAGGGATAAGCGAGTGGGGAGATGGAATTGGTGATCAAATCAAGAACAATCTCATTCCCAGCTGGCTTTCTTTGCTCGTGCAGTTAGCAGCCTTTGTTGTTTTATTAATCATCGTCATTTTCATCGCTTATAAACCGGTGAAGAGAATGCTCAAAAAGAGACAAGATTATATCGAACAAGAAATCAGTGATGCTGAGAAGAGTAAAGCCGTTGCCCTAACGAACCTTGCCCAATCAGAAGAGAAGATTCTTGCCAGCAAGAAAGAAGCCGCTTTGATATTAGAAAAAGCCAATCTCGAAGCTAAAAAACAACAAGAAGAATCTCTAAACGCCGCTAGAGAAGAAATTGCCAAGATGAAAAAACAAGCCGAACTCGATATTAAAAAATCTCGTCAAGAAGCTCTTGATGATATTCATAAAGAGATGGTGGAAGTCGCAATTTTGACATCTAGTGAAATTTTAAAACGAGAAGTAAACGAGAAAGATAACGCTCGTTTAGCAGAGGAATTTATTAAGAAACTTTAATTATGAATGAAATCGCTTCACGTTATGGGTTAGCCCTTTATTCCCTTGCTCAAGAAAGAAACGAAGTTCTTTCCTTACAACAAGAAGTAAAGGAATTAAGAAAGGTTTTCAAAGAAAATCCAGATTTCATCGTGGTGTTAAATTCCAGTTTCCTCACCGTTGAAGAGAGAAATGATATCATCAATAAAACCTTGAAAGGTGTCGATATAGATATCGTTAAACTCATTAAAATCATAGTGAGAAACAACCGCGCTAATTATTTGTTAGATGTCTTAACTGTATTTAATTCCTACTGCAATGAATCTCGTGGAGTGGATGAAGGATTAGTATATTCCGTGATTCCAATCGAAGAAAAAACATTACAACAATTAGAAAAGAAAATTTCCCAACTTGAAGGTGTAGAAGTGGAACTCACCAATCGTATCGATCAAAATCTCATTGGAGGTTTAAAAGTGGTCATTCGTGGACACATCTATGATGGTTCAATTAAAAACAAGTTGGAGAACATGAAAATCGACCTTTTGAAAAAGGAGGGTGTAGCATATGAGAATTAAAGCCAATGAAATTTCCGCTTTAATTAAAGAGCAAATTAAAAACTACGAGCACAAAGTAGATTCCAGCGATGTCGGAACAGTAGTTACTGTTGGCGATGGAATTGCTTTGATTTATGGTCTAGATCAAGCTATGCTTGGCGAATTACTTTTATTCCCTAATGATGTCTATGGCATGGTCATGAACTTAGAAAGTGAACATGTCGGTGTCGTTCTTTTAGGCGATGACAAATTGGTGAAAGAAGGCGATACAGTCAAGAGAACCAAAACCGTTATGGAAGTCCCAGTCGGAGACGCTTTACTTGGTAGAGTGGTTAATGCCTTAGGCCAACCTATTGATGGAATTGGTGAAATTAAAACAAGTAAAACTAGACCAATAGAAAGAATTGCTCCTGGTGTTATCACACGTAAAAGTGTCGACACTCCTTTAGAAACCGGTATTACCGCGATTGATGCGATGACCCCAATCGGAAGAGGCCAACGTGAACTTATTATTGGTGATCGTCAAACTGGTAAAACCGCAATCGCGATTGACGCTATTATCAACCAAAAAGATAAAAACGTTATTTGTATTTATGTCGCTATCGGGCAAAAGAATTCCACCGTTGCTCAAATCGTCGACAAATTAAAAGAATTTAAAGCGATGGATTACACCTTAGTGGTCGCTGCTACAGCTAGTGAACCTGCCCCATTACTTTACGTCGCACCATATGCTGGTGTCGCTATGGCGGAAGAATGGATGGAACAAGGTAAGGATGTCTTAATCATCTACGATGATTTAAGCAAACACGCTGTCGCTTATCGTACATTATCTCTCTTATTAAAGAGAAGCCCTGGCAGAGAAGCCTATCCTGGTGATGTCTTCTATTTACACTCTAGATTACTCGAAAGAGCGTGTAAGTTATCTGATCAATATGGTGGTGGTTCTATTACCGCTTTACCAATCATTGAAACACAATCCGGTGATATCTCCGCTTATATTCCTACCAATGTTATTTCCATCACAGATGGACAAATATTCTTACAAACCGACTTATTTAACGCTGGTCAAAGACCGGCGATTGATAGTGGTCTTTCCGTCTCCCGTGTCGGTGGAGCAGCTCAATTTAAAGCCACTAAACAAGTTGCCAAGAGTTTAAAAATCGAATTAGCAAACTTTAATGAAATGAAATCATTTGCCCAGTTCGGTTCCGACTTAGATCAAAGCACGGTCAATATTCTTAAACACGGCGAAGTATTATTACAAGTTCTCCGTCAAGAGCAATACAAACCTCGTTCTTTAGATCATCAAGTCTTTGAACTTTTCATGGCGAAAGAAAAATATTTAGACGATTTAGAAATATCTAAAGTCCGTCCAACATTAAATGATGCTTATAAATATGTCGCTCATTCTCATAAAGACTTATTAAAGAACATTAACGAAAAGAAAGAAATCTCTCCTAAAGTGGAAGAAGGTTTAAAGAAAGCTTTAGAAGATTATTTCGCCTTACAAAAATAGAAAATTATTATGTCTCAACAAATTACCAAAATTAAAGGTCGCATTAAAACAGTTACAAGCGCGTTAAAAGTCACCAGTGCGATGAAACTTGTTTCCACGGTTAAACTCAACCGTTACAAGAACACCATGATGGCGAATCGCGAGTTTTCAAAACGCATCGATGATATATCGACTGACATTTTAAAGTGGACCAAAGTGAAAACTCAGTATTCTGTTGAGCCAAAAGATATAAATAAAAAATTATTTATCGTCGTCTCTTCCACATTAGGTTTGTGTGGTTCTTATAACGCTAATATCTTTAAATTAATTGATTCTTCAATTAGTGAAGAAGATGAACTAATCGTCTTAGGTAAAAAGGGATTAACTCATTTTAAAAACAATCAAGAACAACTAATCCTTAACTTCAGTAATTATCATTCCATCAAAGATGAAAAGATTATTAATCAAATTACTAACTTCGTGACTGGTGAATTTCTAAAGGGTAAATATAAGGAAATACACCTTATATATTCCCATTACCACAATTCCTTAATCTTTACCCCTAAAGACCATCTCATTCTTCCGTTAAAGGAAGAAAAAGAAGTAGACGAATTAGCGTTTATACCTATCTTAGAACCTAATGAAAAGACATTATTAAATACGATAATTCCGATGTATTTAAAAACAACGATATATTCCAAATTACTCGAATCCGAAGTGTGTGAACAATCCGCAAGATGTAATGCGATGGAATCGGCGACGGATAACGCAAATGAAATATTAGAAGCACTCAATATTGAGTTCAATAAAGCAAGACAAGCGGCAATTACCCAAGAAATCACCGAAATTGTCGGTGCCGCTGAAGCATTATAAGGAGGAAATACTTATGGCAAAACAAGAAGTGAAAGGTAAGATTGTACAAGTTGTCGGTCCAATTATCGACGTGCAATTTTCTAATCAGCATCTCCCAGAATTATTAACCGCATTAGTGATACCACTCAATGACAAAGATTCTTTAACCATTGAAGTGGCGCAACACATCGGTGACGATGTCGTCCGCGCGGTTTCCATGGGTCCTACTGAAGGTTTAGTAAGAGGCATGGATGTCATTTCTACTGAATCCCCAATCACTGTTCCTGTTGGAAGAGAAACATTAGGAAGAATGTTTAACGTCCTTGGTAAACCAATTGATGGTAAAGAAGATGTTAAAACCGCCAAAAGAATGTCCATTCACCGTAATCCTCCTAAATTCAAAGATCAATCCACCAAAAAAGAAATCTTTGAAACCGGTATTAAAGTTATCGATTTACTTTGCCCATATGTGAGAGGTGGCAAAATCGGCTTATTCGGTGGTGCCGGTGTTGGTAAAACCGTCTTAATTCAAGAATTAATGAATAACATCGCTACCGAAAAAGGCGGTATCTCCGTCTTCGCTGGTGTTGGTGAAAGAAGTAGAGAAGGAAACGATTTATATTACGAGATGAATCAATCCGGAGTTATTAATAAAACCGCATTAGTTTTCGGCCAAATGAACGAACCACCAGGTGCTCGTATGAGAGTGGCCCTATCTGGCCTTACTATGGCGGAATATTTCCGTGATGAAGAACATAGTGATGTTCTCTTGTTCATCGATAACATTTTCCGTTTCACCCAAGCTGGTAGTGAAGTCTCTGCCTTATTAGGCAGAATGCCTTCCGCGGTTGGTTACCAACCAACACTCGCCACAGAAATGGGTCAATTACAAGAAAGAATTACATCCACAAAAGATGGTTCTATTACATCCGTACAAGCGATTTACGTGCCTGCGGATGACTTGACCGACCCCGCACCTGCGACCGCGTTCTCACACTTAGACGCGAAGACAGTTTTGGATAGAGGCATTGCTTCTTTAGGTATCTTCCCAGCCGTTGATCCACTTAACTCTTCCTCTACCGCCCTTGAACCCGCAGTAGTGGGCGAAGAGCACTATGAAGTAGCGAGAAAAGTCATTGAAATCCTCGAAAGATATAAGGAATTAAGCGATATTATCGCTATCTTAGGTATGGATGAATTATCCGATGAAGATAAGAAAATCGTCGCTAGAGCCAGAAGAATTAGAAACTTCTTATCACAACCATTCCATGTTGCTTCCCAATTTAATGGTATCCCAGGTATCTATGTCAAAGTTCAAGACACAGTGAGAAGTTTTAAAGCCATCTTAGACGGTGAAGGTGATGACTTACCAGAAAGTGCCTTCTTATATGTTGGCACAATCGAAGAAGCGAGAAAGAAAGCTAAAGAATTATAATGAAAACTTTTAAAGTCGATATTTTTACACCCTTTGGACATTACTACTCAGACGATGTAGCGTTTTTAGAGGTGCGTTCTGAAGAATATACATTAGG